>DMPJ01000347.1:0-4261 GCA_003456035.1 Planktothrix sp. UBA8402 | reverse complement strand
GCCACCGAAAACCTGAAAATTCTCTCCGACTGCATGAACCGCGCCATTGAGGACTTAGTGGTGGTGGTCATGGATCGTCCCCGCCATAAAGAACTGATCGAAGAAATTCGCAAGGCGGGTGCGCGCGTCCGTTTGATCAGTGATGGAGACGTTTCTGCTGCCATTTCCTGTGCCTTTTCGGGAACCAATATTCACGCACTCATGGGGATCGGGGCTGCACCAGAAGGGGTGATTTCGGCGGCGGCAATGCGGGCTTTAGGTGGTCACTTCCAAGGCCAGTTAATCTATGATCCAGAAGTGGTGAAAACAGGATTAATTGGGGAAAGCAGAGAAGGTAATCTGAATCGCCTCAAAGAAATGGGAATTAATGATGCTGATAAAGTCTATAATTCCCATGAATTGGCCTCCGGTGAAACGGTGTTATTTGCGGCTTGTGGGATTACACCAGGGACTTTGATGGAAGGTGTGCGCTTCTTTAGTGGTGGTGCTCGGACTCAAAGTTTGGTCATTTCTTCTCTGTCTAAAACCGCTCGTTTTGTCGATACTGTCCATATGTTTGATAAACCGAAGACAATTCAGTTGCACTAAGGTTTTTAGTGATCAGTGATCAGTTTTTGGTTTTTGGTTTTTGGTTTTTAGCTAACATTTGAAAACTATTACTAATAACTGATCACTGATCACTAATAACTAATAACTAATAACTGATCACTGATTTTTTAAACCCTATTGATAACAACTGTTTTATGAATATTGCTGTTGTCGGTCTAAGTCACAAGACCGCACCCGTTGAAGTTCGTGAAAAATTGAGTATTCCCGAACCTCAATTAGAAGCTGCGATCGCTCATTTATTAAGTTATCCCCATCTCGAAGAAGTTGCGATTCTTAGCACCTGTAACCGCTTAGAAATTTATTTAGTTGCAACAGAAACTCAACCCGGAATTAGGGAAGTGACTCAATTTTTATCAGAAAAAAGTAAATTACATTTACATCAATTACGGCCCCATTTATTTACCCTAATTCATGATGATGCCATCATGCACTTAATGAGAGTCGCCGCCGGGTTAGATAGTTTAGTTCTAGGGGAAGGACAAATTTTATCTCAAGTCAAACAAAGTCATAAATTAAGTCAACAACATAAAGGTATTAGTCGAATTCTGAACCGTTTATTTACCCAAGCATTAACAGCCGGAAAACGGGTCAGAACCGAGACCAGTATTGGCACGGGAGCGGTTTCTATTAGTTCGGCTGCGGTAGAATTAGTGCAGATGAAAGTCCAGAACTTAAGTAATTATCGAGTTGCCATTTTAGGTGCTGGCAAAATGTCTCGGTTATTGGTTCAGCATTTAATCTCTAAAGGTGCAAACCAAATTTCGATTTTAAATCGGACGTTAGGACGGGCTAAAGAATTAGCAAATCAATTTCCCGATGCTGATTTACGGATTTATACCATGTCGGAAATGATGTCTGTAATGGCTAGTTCTGATATTGTATTTACCAGTACCTCCGCTACGGAACCAATTATAGACCGAGCTAAATTAGAAACGATTTTAACCCCATCTCAACCCCTAATGTTAGTGGATATTTCTGTCCCTCGAAATATCGCTACGGATGTCACAGAATTAGCCCATGTTCAAGCCTATAATGTGGATGATTTAAAAGCAGTTGTCGCCCAAAACCATGAAAGTCGTCGTAAAATGGCACAGGAAGCCGAAGTTTTATTAGAAGAAGAAGTCCAAGCCTTTGAGGTCTGGTGGCGCAGCTTAGAAACTGTTCCTGTGATTAACTGTTTACGCGATAAAATTGAAACTATCCGAGAACAGGAATTAGAAAAAGCCCTATCTCGCTTAGGTTCAGAATTCGCTGATAAACACCAGGAAGTGATTGAAGCCCTAACCCGGGGAATTGTCAATAAAATCCTTCACGACCCCATGGTACAACTTCGCGCCCAACAGGACATAGAAGCCCGACGTCGCGCCATGCAAACCTTACAAACTCTGTTCAATTTAGAACCAGAAAAAAATTCAAGCCAGCAATACAGTTAGGTTTGTTCTGTTTTTCCTGAATTTTTTCTACTAATCACGCGGCCATCAAGAACTATTTTTGATGGCCGCGCCGTTGTTGCGCTTGAGCGCAATCTTGAGGGCTTTAGCCCAACAACGAGATCACGCCCAGATAAAAAATAACCGAAAACAGCCTACCAAGGGACTTATAGAATCATATAACCTTAAAAGTGGGTGATTGCAAAAGACCTCTTGCAATCCCTTAGCAACGTTGCAATAATAATAAACAGAAAGGCACATTACGAGGGTTTCAAGGAGCTGGAGGTAATGTGTTTATGGGAGCACCATACCTCCAGCGTTCTTGCTTTCTTTCAGTGAAACCCCTAAAAATTAACTTAATGCGAGCGTCCTTGGTGACTAACTCCCGCAAATTAAATAGATTAGAGTGTACATTGATCACAAACACACCCAACTAAAAAGATTATACACAAAAATTGTTGAATAGGCTACATCGTTCTTTAAAAAATACGGAAATGGCTACATTTAATACCCAAACGGGGGACTTGTATGGCAAGTCCTGTATTTTAATGTTGAATTGCCGATTTTAGGGATTGACAAAACTGACCAATATCTGCTAAACCCTGTTCCGGTGTTCCTTCGGCCAATCGTTTCACAAAAGCACTCCCGACAATCACCGCATCTGCACCCCAGTCTCGCATTTGGGTAGCTTGTTCGGGTTGAGAAATCCCAAACCCAACCCCAATGGGTTTATCCGTTAGACAACGCATTTCCTTGAGGATATCTTCAACCCGGGTTTGGACTTGGGTACGCATCCCCGTGACCCCGGTAACACTGACTAAATAAATGAACCCCTGAGATTGACGGGCGATTAACTCAATTCGTTCTTTAGGACTGGTTGGCGCCACCAGTAACGTCACTTCTATGCCAATTTGACGGGCGGGCTCCAATAAAGTTTCCGCTTCTTCCAAGGGTAAATCTGGGACAACTAAACCCCTCGCCCCGGCTTGATAAATCTGTTCTAAAAATGGTTTAATCCCTCGATGTAAAATGGGATTATAGTAAGTAAATAAAATAATTGGGGCTTTCAACGTTGGGCTAACCGTTGCCACCATTTCTAATACTTGATCTAAACGGGTTCCCTTTTGCAGAGCGCGAGTGGCTGCGGCTTGAATTACCGGGCCATCGGCTAAAGGATCAGAATAAGGAACCCCCAACTCAATCAAATCCGCCCCATTTTGATCCAGAATTTGTAAGGCTTTTGCAGTTGTTTCTAAGTTCGGATCACCGGCGGTAATAAACGGAATTAAAGCACAGTTTTTTTTGTCCGAAGTTCTTAAAGATTCAAAGCATTGAGAAACAGAAATCATTAAAATTAAACTCAAATAGACTAACTTATTATTCAATAATAAAGCAGAAAAAAAGTAAAGTTTCAATTATTTTTTTCTGCTTCAACTTCCGCTTGCAATTGAGCAATTTCTTCTGGAGTCATTTCTTCGAGTCGTTTTTGAAAAACGGCATCTTCGTAGTTTTTCAGTTGTTGGTTATAGGTCATATTTCGACTTCCCACCCGGAATAAATAAGTGAGTAACCAAATAAATAAACCACCTACTAAAACAGTTTGACTCCAGATGCCAGCATCAACGCTATTCAGACCCGCCCATTGTAAAATTAGGTAAATTGATCCACCTGTCAAAAAGACAAGCATTCCAATCGCAATCACATCAATTCGTCGCATTAGGTGGCAATTTTTCTAGGTTGAGGACGGAAATTTATAAAAGGAGCTAGAAGAATTAATCCAGGGAAAAAGAAGAAGACTAAAAAGTACATGAATGCGCGTTCAAAGGAACTTACTACATACCAGCGAGCATTCATATAGGCATATAAGGCAGCCGGAAGCACTAACAAATAAGCACCCGCTAAAGCGGCGTAGAGTAATAGGGTAATCAGTAGCATAATTGCAGGTTTAAAAATAAACAGCCACTTAACATCGGACAATTTTAAACTATAGCACCCAGTGGCGGGAATCGGGACAGGGCTGTTTGATTTTCTCCAAAAACGGGTGTGACCTCTCCCCCGACTCCTCTGCTTCAAGGTGTTGTTACAATGCGAGCAAAGAAGCGAAGGGCGCGATGTTTTCGGCGGTTGACCTCAAGGAGGGAGGGAAAGGAGAAATTCTCGATGATGTGGTGACGGTGGCGCGGATGGATGAGGTGTTCAACCGCGTGCCCTTTGTGGCCACC
>DMPJ01000150.1:3741-5452 GCA_003456035.1 Planktothrix sp. UBA8402 | reverse complement strand
GAATATTTGCTAATAATTGATTTAAACCATAAATTGAAGTTTGGGCATAATTAATCACAAAATTTAAAGGATTTCTAAGTTCGTGGGCAACTCCGGCGGTAATGGTTCCTAAAGAGGCTAATTTTTCCTGAGAAATAATTTGTTTTTGTGCCATTCTTAAACGTAAATGGACTCTAACTCTAGCTAAAACATCCTGTTCATCAAAGGGTTTAGTAATATAATCAACTGCCCCCAAAGAAAGACCTTTAACTTTATCAATGGTTTCCGATAATGCGGTCATAAAAATAATCGGAATATCCTTGGTTTTAGGATTGGCTTTTAGACGAATACAAGTTTCAAATCCATCAATTTTAGGCATTTTTACATCTAGTAAAATCAGTTCGGGTAATTCTTCTAGGACTTGCTCTAGGGCTTCTTCTCCATTGGTGGCTACAGCTAATTGAAATCCGGCACTGGTTAGGGTTTGTGACAGGACTTTTAAATTAGTTCCATTATCATCAATAATTAAAATTAGTTGATTGTGCATTGATTGAGAAACTCCTTAATTTGTGTAATTTTAAAATCTTGAGTTAGACATTTAATTCTATCAGAAAATAAACTTAAATCAGGATTAATTTGTTTAAGTTTAATCACTTCTGCTTCCAGTTCTAAAACCCTTCCTCGTTTGGCTAATTTGATTAAACTGGATAAAATTTCAGAACTGGGAATAACTAAATCAGGACTATTTTCTGCCGGAGTCTGGAGAATATTATTTTCGGGATAATCATATTCCCATTCTAATTTTAACCAAGTCTTTAGTTTCAGCAATAATTCTTCTACTTCCAAGGGTTTAGAAAGAAAATCATTACATCCGGCATTTTGGCTTTGTTCCCGATCCCATTGATAAACAGAAGCCGAAGTTGCGATCACAGGAATATGATAAAATTCGGGTAAAGAACGGATACGTCTAGTCATTTCAAAACCATCCATAATTGGCATAACTAAATCTACAATTACTAAATCAAATTGAGTTTTTTTCAGTTGATATAATCCTTCTTGACCATTACTTGCTTCTACAATTTTAAACCCTAAAGGTTGTAATAAATCCACCAATACCGACCGATTTTCCTGTTTATCATCTACGACTAAAATCTGATTTTTATTGCCTTTAAATCCGACAATTGAATATAAAGAATTAGCTTCAGAAATAGGTTGCATTTCTGTCGAAATNNTCCTGGGTTACTTTCTACATACAAATCTCCTCCTAGGTGTTTAATTAATCGTTGGGTAATTGCTAACCCTAACCCGGTTCCCTCTGAACGATAGGATATTTCTGCAACTTGTTCAAAGGGTAGAAAAATATTTTCTAATTGTTCGGGATTTATGCCAATTCCCGTATCTTCAATTTGAAACTGAATTGTTTGATAAAAATTAGAATTATCTGGGGGTTTTTCTAGGACTTTAATTCTCAAAGTCACTGCACCATAATCCGTAAATTTAACCGCATTTCCTAAGAGATTAATCAAAATTTGTCGTAAGCGTTTTTCATCTATTTCTACAGCTATCGGCAGTGGGGATAGGGGTTGATAAATAAAGGCTAAACCTTTTTGTTTAGCTTTGATAGAACAGATTTCTATAACTCCCTGTAAAAAAGCATCTAAATTGACAACTTTTGTAGATATTTCTAGTTTTCCTGCTTCGATTTTAGACAAATCTAAAATATCATTAATTA
>DMPJ01000150.1:0-3690 GCA_003456035.1 Planktothrix sp. UBA8402 | reverse complement strand
GTACGAATTTCATGGCTCATATTCGCTAAAAATTCACTTTTAGCACGGTTAGCGGCTTCGGCATCTTCTTTGGCTTGTTTCAATACTTCTTCAACTTTTTTCCGTTCTAAAATCTCTTGTTGTAAGGCTTGAGTGCGTTCAGTAACTTTTTCTTCTAAGGTCTTATAAAGTAAAGCATTTTCAATAGAAATTGCTGCTTGAGAAGACAATAAATTTAAAACTTCTAACCGTTGAGATGTAAAGGCTCCAGTAATTAAATTATTTTCTAAATAAAGAATTCCAATCAGTTTTCCTTGATTCAAAAGGGGAACACATAAAATCGACTTAGGCTGATTCAAAATTATATAATCATCGCTAACAAATTTATTTTCTTTTGTCGCCTGATGAATAACTAAACTTTCTTGAGTATGAATCACATAATTAACAATGGAGTTGCAAACTTCTGGGGTATTAGTTTCGGAATTAATTTTTTCAATCGGAATTGCTTGTAAAACTTTAACTCCATCGTGAACCGTTGTAACGTAGGCTTGAATTAACCATTGTTTATCGGATTCTAAAATTAAATGTCCTCTTTCTGCTCCGGCATTTTCTACAACAATTTTCATTATTTTTGTCAGTAAATGCTCAATCGAAATTTCCCGGGAAAGGGCTTGAGAGGCTTTGAAAATACTAGCAATATCTAAGGAATTAGATGAACTAATCTTTTGATGGGTTTCTGGGGATAATATCGGACAATTTTTTCGATAATCTGTAATATTTTTAGCCTGAATTTGTTCAAAATCCCATGTCCATTTGCCTTTATTATTCCCTTGTGTCCATGATAATTGAGTCGGATATTGAAATTGTAATAATCCTTCTGTATAAAGGGATTTCAAAAATTCTCTAGTATAAAAAGGATTTCCTTGAGTTTTTTGATAGACTAAATGGGCTAGGGGTTGACTAACTTCCGGAGAACAGTTTAATCCTTCTGCGATTAAATCATTGATATCTGATAAACTTAAATTATCGAGACTAATTTCAACTCCGGGGTCTTGGGTAATTTTAATCGCTTCTAGGGTTGATTTCAAGGGGGGATTAAGATTTAATTCGTGATGACGATAGGCTCCAATAATCATTAAATATTGAATACTTTCATCTTGACTTAAGGTTTTAATTAAGTTTAACGAAGCCCAATCTGCCCATTGTAAATCATCTAAAAAAATTACTAAAGGACGTTGGGGTTGAGTTAAGGCTTGAATTAACTTTTGAAAAACCTCTAAAAAACAGTTAGGAGTTTCTTGTAAATTCAAGGATTCAGTTACAGAAAATTTACCAATAATTCGTTCTAAATCAGGAATAATATCAATTAATAATTGTCCTTTGTTCCCGACAAAAGCTAAAATTTTCTGCTTCCATTGCTCTAATATTTCTTTCCTTTCTGTTAAAATTTGATGGCAAAATTCATTTAAGGCTTCAGCTATAGCAAAATAGGGAATATTACGTTTATATTGATCAAATTTCCCGGAAATAAAAATTCCTCGTTTAGCGGTAATGGGTTTGTAAATTTCCTGTACTAAGGAAGATTTTCCGACTCCAGAATAACCAGAAATCAAAATTAATTCGCGATTTCCTTGACTGACTCTTTCAAAAGTGGTTAATAAGGTTTGAAGCTGTTGGTTTCGACCATATAATTTTTCGGGAATTTGTAATTTATCGGATAAATCTTGACTTCCGAGTTCAAATGATTCAATATAACCTTGGTTTTTAAATTGTTCTAAACAACGTTCTAAATCACTTTTAATTCCGTAGGCAGATTGATAACGATCTTCGGCATTCTTTGCCATTAATTTTAGAATGATCTGGGATATTATTTCGGGCAAACTAAAATTAGTATAATCTTCAGGAGAAATAGGATTTTTGGCAATATGACTATGGACTAATTCTAAAGGATCTTCACTTTTAAAGGGTAATCGACCCGTGATTAATTCATAAAAAGTTACCCCTAAAGAATAAAAATCACTCCGATAATCAATGGTTCGATTCATTCGCCCCGTTTGTTCTGGGGACAGATAACCGAGGGTTCCTTCTAGGGTATTTGCAGAAATAAAATTCAGATTTTCTTGAGATAAAACACTGGCAATTCCAAAGTCAATTAGTTTAATAACTCCGGTCTGGCGATTGAATACAATATTACCAGGATTAATATTTTTATGAATGATATTAAATCCATGAATTTGGCCGATAATTTTAGTAATTGCGATCGCTAATTGCAAAAATTCAATTAATGTTAACTGACCCGCCAATTCTAACTGACTCAGAGCTTCCCCCCCAAAATCTTCTAAAATCATCATTGAGTGATGTTGATGGGATTCTAGGCCATAAACTTTCACCACTCCAGGCAAATTTAAAGACTGAATTAGTTCATATTCTCGTTGAAACCGAGCTACTTGTTTGGGGGTGTATCCTTTTCCCCGCAGGACTTTCAGCACCACAGGTCGTTGATCGGGAACCCAATGGGATCGATAGACTAAACTGGTGGGGCTGCTATAAAGTAAAGTAGTTGCGTCAAACCCTGATATTGTTAGCATTTTGGTTCAGTCCATAATTTTTGCGAGTTAAGATTAACAAACCTCTATCTCTCGGTGAACAATCAATGGTGGATATTCCATCTATTCTTCTAGGATACCTAATATCATCCTGGGGAGAGTGTGTTTTATATCACATTTACATTTGCGTAGGGCCTTCGATTTAATATGACTAATCAAGCTGGAATCCTTTATATTGTAGGAACTCCCATTGGCAACCTGGAAGATATCACTTTGCGGGCGATAAAAATTTTACAAACTGTCGATTGGATTGCCGCCGAAGATACCCGTCATACAGGCAAGTTATTACACCATTTTGAGATTAAAACTCCCCAACTCAGTTACCATGAACATAATCAACACCGCCGGATTCCCACATTGCTCGAATCTCTGCGTCAGGGAAATACAATCGCCTTAGTCACCGATGCTGGAATGCCGGGAATTTCTGATCCCGGATATGAACTAATTAAGGCTTGTATTGAAGCGGATATTTCTGTGATTCCGATTCCGGGAGTTAGTGCTAGTATAACAGCTTTAAGTGCGGCGGGACTGCCCACAGATCGATTTATTTTTGAAGGCTTTTTACCCACCAAAAATAAAGAACGCCAACAGCGTTTAAGCACTTTAAAAGCCGAATCTCGAACCATGATTTTATATGAAGCACCCCATCGTCTTGTGGAAACTTTAACAGATTTAGCGACAATTTTAGGAGCAAAACGGTCTATTGTAATTGCACGGGAATTAACAAAAATCCATGAACAATTTTGGCGAGGAACCTTAGAAAATGCTGTACAATACTATCAAGATCACAACCCCAAAGGTGAACTAACATTAGTTATTGCTGGTGTCACCGAAACCCCAACCGTGATCAGCGAAGATCAACTTAAAGCCGAACTCCAATGTCTACTCCAGCAAGGGATTACCCGTTCTCAAGCCAGTCGCCAACTCGCCGACGCTACCTCCTTACCCCGTCGTCAAATCTATCAAATTGCTTTAACTTTACCCGATGGCACAGAATAAAATATTGAGGTATAAATGGTATAAATGATTAGGTTGTTGATAGTTGATACTTAACCTTTAATTAATATAATCAAGTATCCGCTCCCCCTACCTCCCCTGCCCCCCC
>DMPJ01000097.1:12897-13038 GCA_003456035.1 Planktothrix sp. UBA8402 | reverse complement strand
GTTGCTTGATAAATTGCCCGCAATTCATCCATGTCTTTTTCGGGAATTACTCGATGGGAACCCGCGCTATTTTCTAAGTCCATTGGGACACCCCACCATTCCCGCATTTCAGCCATGTGTTCGTAATAGTATTCCCAGTTT
>DMPJ01000097.1:1422-12844 GCA_003456035.1 Planktothrix sp. UBA8402 | reverse complement strand
TTGCTGTCTGCCTTTTTCTGACTCAGCAAAGTAACCATTACGAACCGAAAGGCGACGTAAGGCGAGAATCACATCGGCGGTGCTGTTACCTCTGGGACATCTGGGTTTACAGGAATAACATTGTCCGCAAAACCAGATTTTGTCTGATTTAAGTAACTCCACCAGCCATTCCTCATCTTCATTTTGGCAAATATTCATCACCTCTCTGGGAGAGTAATCATAAAACTCTGCTGCTGGACAGACCGCAGTACAGATCNNCGCAGTTCAGGCAGGCATTCATTCCGTGTTGGTATTGAATATCTCGTTTTAGCTCGTCAACTAATTTACCCATTTTTCAATTCCTCCGGTTTTGAGCTATATTCATTAATGATTAATTAATGATTGATTTTTTATATAATTATATAGTCATATAAAACTTGCAGTTTGTCAATCGGTAAATATACTTAATTTAGAAGTGAAAGCAGGTAGGAGTAGATTTATTAATATCAATATCAATAAATGTATCAATATCAATAAATAAATGGTGCGGGCGCTGACGCTGACGCACCCTACAGGGGAGTTAGGGTTTCCACTTCATAAATTTAATATACTCTCCCTCAAATTTTTTTCCCTTGAGCATTCGATTCCAATAAATCCAAGGAAACCCGGTAACTTCCATTGCCCACATAATGGCACGTTCTTTAATCGGATTTAGGGGAAAACTCGATAGGGGCGTTCCATGATAACCGTCAAATTCTGCCATGATTACACGATTATAACCTGTAATTAATGGACAACAAGTGTAACCATCATATTGACTTAATAAAGGTTTTAATTCCATTAAAGACAGTAAATTTTTAACGACAACGGGTGCTTGTCTGCGAACGGCGGCGGCGGTTTTTGATGTCGGGGCGGATGAGGCATCTCCCAAACCAAAAACATTAGGATATCGACGATGTTGGAGGGTATAAGCATCAACATCAACCCAACCATAGGGATTATTCTGCATAGCTAAGGGACTATTTTTAATAAAGTCCGGTGCACTTTGTGGTGGGCCAACGTGAATCATATCATAGGGATAGCTAACCTGATCGATGACGTTACAATTATCATCTAAAAGATCGAAAATAGCTGTTTTGGTTGCTGATTGAATTTCGCTTAAATTATGCCGAAATTCAACTTTAATATTTCGTTTTTGGATGACATTTTCTAAAAGATTAGCATATTCTGGCACAGCAAACATTTTATTTCCAGGGGTTAAAAACATCACGTTAGTGCGTTCACGGACTCCCACTTTTTCTCGGAAAGTATCATCCGCCATATACATAATTTTTTGAGGTGCGCCACCACATTTGATCGGGGTGTTGGGAAAAGTAAATAAAGCATTTCCACCCTTAAAATTACGAATTAGTTCCCAAGTATAAGAGGCGTAACGGGGGGAATAATTGGTAGTTACACCATCTTTTCCTAGGGATTCTTTAAGCCCTTTAATTTTATCCCAGTCTATTTGAATCCCGGGACAAACTATTAAATATTCGTAGACAACTTCAATTCCAGTTCGAGTCACAACCCGATTTTGATCTGGGTCAAACTGAATCACTTTATCTTGAATCCAAGTCGCTTCTTTGGGAATAACATCCCGTTGATTTCTGATGGTATCTTGCATATCAAATACACCGCCACCAGTTAATGTCCAACCGGATTGATAATAATGTTTATCAGAAGGTTCAATAATGGCAATATCAAAGGAACGATTATGATTAAATAAAAGAGAAGCGGTGGTAATTCCGGCTGCACCTCCTCCGACAATCACAATTTGATGATGCTGGGTTTTATTTGGCTTGAGATTTGTAGTTTCGCTGGTAACTTCTGAAGGTTTTACAGTTGATTTAACCATAGTTAATGTTTTTTGTGAGATGTTTTTTTGAATTAATCTGTTTAAAACCCTATTTCTACAGGGTTACCGGCGGCTTTCCATCCTTGAATACTAGGAGGAAATCCACTGATATTGTCATATCCTAATAACTCTAATGCCATAACTCCCATTGCTGTCCGATAACCGGTTGTACAATAAAGAATTACGGGGATATCTTTAGGAATTTTATCAAGATTTTGAGTTAAAGATCTCAAGGGAATANNATCTGGAATATGACCAGAGGCATATTCCGCAGGTTCTCGAACATCAATGATCACCAAATTACCCTGTTGTCTGAGAGTTTGAAGATCCTCTGTTTTGATTACGGCATAATATCCCGGCGGTATTTCTTCCAGAAAATGAGTGATTTCTGAATTAAAATTCTCGGCTGATACTGGCAAAGGGTTGAAAAGTAATACAGGAGAAATTAGCAGCCAAATCAAAACAAATAATNNATTTTCCGCATGATTTTTGCCTCAAGTATGAAAGGGAAAATATCAATTATTGATCAACTTAGTTTAAACGCATTTTGATCAAAATCTAATCTTGATAAGATGCTATTTACACTTTAAAATTAATCAAGCTAGAGGCAAATTTTGCTATTAATTGCCTCTATTTTTTCTGGGTTTATGGGGATTTTAAATCAGCTAAATATTCCTCAGAAAATGCTTTAATAGGACAGTTGGGTTTATGTTGTAATCCTAACTTTTGGTGTNNTTGGTGATGTTCTAAATATTCCTGTTCTGTCCAATTTTGTTGATCGGCTAAGGTTAGCAAGGTGAACACTCCCGCACGCAAACCCGACGCACAACGAATATAAACGGGTTGAGATGCTGTATTTACTGTTTTACTAAACGTTTTTAACAGTTCTGAGTTGAGGTTTTGGAGAGAAACCGGAATACTAATATAATTGAATCCCAGTTGTTTAACCTCCTCAACCTGCATTTGTTTGGTTTCTACGGGTGTACATAAATCAATGATTGTACTATACCCTTGTTTCGCAATTTCTTGCAGTTCTTCAGAGGTAATTAGATTGCCAATTGCTAAGGATTCCGTAACTTTTTGAAACATAGTTTAATCCGATTTTTATTGTTATTAAACCCACCAAGGTTTTTCTTGAGTTCGAGGATCTAATTCTGTCCAGGGAGAAATCAAAATCTGATTCTCTTTAACCTCAACATGAACTAATCTCAAGGGTAAAGGTGCTGGCCCTCGCAATACAGAGCCATCGCTGTCATAACGAGAACCATGGCAAGGACATTGAAACTGTTGGTCAACTCCATTCCAGGGAAATGTACAACCTAAATGGGTGCAATTATCAACAATTCCAATCGGACTTAAACTACCATTTTCTTCAATAGTTAAATAAGTTGGTTCTCCGGCTAACCCAGCAACCAAGGCGCGAGTTCCAGGGATTTCTGCCAGAATTTGGCCTGCGGGAATCAGATTTCCTAAGATATCTTTGGCTAAAATTGCGCCACCTTCTGTGGTTTCTACGGGGGGGAGAAAATATTTGCCAAGGGGATAAAGGGTTGCGCCCGCCGTTGTTGCCACCACGGCACCTGTGAGAAAATTCAGCAGTTGACGACGGGAGATAGAGGGACTTTCCGAAGAAATAATATTTTCCATTTTAGTTCATTTATAAAAGAAAAGCTGAGAATTCAAGCCAAGGGAAGAATATCTGGTTATCTTTAATATAAACACTTAGTTATATATTTGTCAAGTAATCTTACGATTTTTTTATAAATCTATACTTTTATAAAACTATATGGTAGTATTATCCTGTCAATCTGATCCCTAAAGGAGTGAAAAACCATGCTCTTTCGCCAACTGTTCGACCCGGAAACCAGTACCTATACTTATTTGATTGCGGACGAAACCACCAAAGAGGCGGTTTTAGTCGATCCCGTGTTAGAGCAAGTGGAACGAGATTTCACCCTGTTGCAAGAGTTGGGACTGACATTGCGCTATTGTTTGGAAACCCATGTTCACGCCGATCACATCACCGGAACCGGAAAATTGCGAGAACTAACTAAATGTTTGGGAGTTGTTCCAGAAAACGCTATTGTTAATTGTGCCGATCGCTGGATTAAAGATGGAGAAATCTTAGAAATTGGAGATATTAAAATTCAAGCGATCACAACCTGGGGACATACCGATAGTCATGTGGCTTATTTAGTGAATGGCGATCACATTTTAACCGGAGATTCTTTATTAATTCGAGGCTGTGGACGCACGGATTTTCAAAGTGGAAATGCTGGGTTACTTTACGATAATATTACCCAAAAATTATTTACCCTTCCCGATCAAACCGCCGTCTATCCCGGTCACGATTATAAAGGACAAACAGTTTCTACTATTGGAGAAGAAAAACAGTTTAATCCTCGTTTTGTTGGTAACAATCGAGATAGTTTTATTGAACTGATGAATAACCTCAATTTGCCCAATCCCAAAAAAATTGCGGAAGCAGTTCCAGCTAATCAACTGTGCGGGAATCAAGCCTCAAAGCATAATTGAGCAATATTGCGCCAGGTATTGTATAATGGGTTAATACAAAACTTATAAGCAGTGCGAGCGTCCTCGCTCGCTAGGATACTATCGTTTAAACGCTTAAAATCTTAACCCAACTAATTGGATCAATAATTATCCTAAAACTATGGTTAAATCTTTTACTGATCAATTAAAAACGGTCGATGCTACAACCTTGAAAAAATGGCTGGAGCAAGACTCAATTACACTAATTGATGTTAGAGAACCTTCTGAACACGCCGGAGAACATATTTCTGGATCAATTGTTATACCATTATCTACATTTGATCCCCTAAATTTACCGATCAGTGACTCCAAACCAGTTGTTTTGTATTGTCAAACCAGCAACCGTAGTGGTCAAGCTGCCCAAAAATTATTGGCGGCGGGGTTTGAAGAAGTCACACACCTGCAAGGGGGATTAAATGCTTGGAAACAAGCCGGATATCCGACAATAATTAATAAAAATGCTCCCATTAGTATTATGAGACAGGTACAAATTGTTGCTGGATCTTTAATATTAATTGGAACTATATTAGGAGCATTTGTTTCCCCTAATTTCCTATTTTTAAGTGGATTTGTAGGAGCCGGATTGCTATTTGCCGGAATTAGTAATACCTGCGCTATGGCAATGTTATTGGCAAAATTACCCTATAATCAGCGTGCTTAAGTTAGGAAGAATACGGGAATATTTTCCGATTTTAAACTGGGGATTAAATTATAAACGAGAAGATTTAACCGGAGATTTAACCGCCGGAATTATTGTGGCTAGTTTATTGATTCCCCAAGGAATGGCTTATGCAATGCTGGCAGGTTTACCGCCCCAAGTAGGACTCTATGCCAGCATTTTTCCTCAGATAGTTTATGCTTGTCTAGGAACTGCTTCCATGCTATCTGTAGCTCCGGTGGCGGTGGATTCTTTGATGGTAGCAACGGTGGTAAGTGCGATCGCAACCGAAAACACACCAGAATATTGGGGATATGCTTTAACCTTAGCATTATTAGTAGGAATAATAGAACTCTCTATCGGGATTTTCCGGTTAGGATTTATAGCTAATTTTCTTAGTCAAGCTGTAATTTCTGGGTTTATTAGTGCGGCGGCGATTTTGATTGGATTTAGCCAATTAAAGCATCTTTTAGGCATTAAAATTCCTCAGACAGAATCATTTTTTACTACAGTTATTTCTATTATTAAAGAAAGTCCTAATCTAAATTTAGTAACTTTTGGTTTAGGAATTATTAGTTTAGCACTATTATTATATTTTAATCGCGGTTTAGGACAATATCTAAAACAAAAAGAAATTCAGGAATCTCTGATTATCCCAATTACGAAAAGCGGGCCACTAATATTAGTGATTGGTAGTTCAATATTAGTGGGATTATTACATTTAGATCAATTGTTTGGAGTTAAAGTAATCGGAGAAATTCCTAAAGGATTTCCACCTTTTACTATACCTAATTTTGATTTAAACAATATCCAATTATTAGGAACTTCTGCATTAGCTATTAGTTTTGTGGGCTTTATGGAAGCCTTTTCTGTCGGTCAATTTTTAGCTAGTAAAAAACGTAAAAAGGTTGAAGCAAATCAAGAATTAATTGCTTTAGGAGCCTCGAATATAACGGCTGCATTCACCGGGGGCTATCCAATAACAGGGGGATTAAGTCGTTCTGTTGTTAACTTTTCATCCGGGGCAAATACAGCCTTAGCATCAATCATTACGGCATTATTTCTGATGTTAACTGTTTTGTTTTTTACCCCTTTATTTTATTATTTACCTCAAACCAGTTTAGCTGCAATTATTTTAGTGGCGGTGGGAAATTTACTCGACTTTCCTACCCTAAAACGGTTATGGAAATATAATAAACTAGATGGAATTACTTGGTGTAGTACCTTTATTGCGGTGTTAATAACCAGTGTGCAACAGGGAATTATTATTGGGGTATTGATTTCTCTAATTTTACATTTAGCTCGAACCAGTAAACCCCATATTGCGATCGTGGGACGGGTGGAAAATACAGAACACTTCCGTAATATTCTCCGCCATCCGGTGACAACTAGCCCCCATATTTTGGCAGTGCGAGTAGATGAAAGTTTGTATTTTGTGAATACTAAATATTTAGAAGACTATTTATTAAAACTGGTAACAGAACAGAAAGAAGTCGAATATTTACTGTTAGTCTGTAGTGGGATTAACTCTATTGATGGTAGTGCTTTAGAAACCCTCCAACGTCTGATAGAAGATTTACACCAGATGGGAATTGAGTTTTATTTATCTGAAGTTAAAGGCCCGGTTTTTGATCAATTAGAAAAAGTCGGGTTTGTGGATAAATTAGGACGCGATCGCACTTTTTTAAGTACAGACCAAGCCATAAAAGAACTATCTCAACGGGTTTCCCTTTAACCCTTAATTCATTTGATATTACAGTTCCCCGTTATTTCTTACCTAAAGATGGGATAATTTAAGTATCCTGTATTGATAGGGATTCTGATGAACGATTCTACCGTAAAATTGATCACCCGTAATTTTTCGCTGCTTGTACCTGTACCTGAAATTCATTTGCTTTCCGGTCAAGATGTATGTGAACAGGAAGGAAAAGTAGCGTTTGGTAGTCAAGAATTTGAAGTTTTTCGTAAACTTGACCAAGACCGAAATGATCGTGCAGTCAAGGTTTTTATCTATGCAACTCTGCAAGAAAATCGTTCCTTTATTCCTAAAGTAACCTGGCAAGGATTATATATTGGTCATGTAGACTCGCGCCGAGGTCGCCATCCCCAAGGGATGAAATATCGCCCAGCAACGGCCGCAAATGATTCTCCAAATTGTGCTATTTTTTGGGAAGTAACCGACCTCAAACCCTTAGAAACTGCTGTGAATATTTCTAATTTTAAAGGAGTGGGTAAAAAAGAACCATTTCAATCTCGATTTATTCCCGAAAAACCTTTAATCATTCAATATTTTTAAGATATCCATAAATTTGGTATAAATTTTTCATGAGGTTAATTAGACATTTAGTAGAGAGATGTCGCTATCAGAACAGGAAACAAAACTGCAAGAACTTCTTCAAGATCAGTGCTAATCTCGTAGCCGATCTTGTAGCACACATCATTATTATGGGAGAGGCAGGCTTTTTCGGCTTTTTTAACTCTGGCTTTATTTAAACACTCTGCTATTAGCGCGATCGCGCAACCACTATCAATCAAAATCAACTACAATTAACTTGTACTCATAGTCGTACAAGCAACAACAATGAAAGTAGTAACGTTTAGCGAAGCGAGAAGCCAATTAAAAACGGTGTTAGATCGGGTAGTTGAAGATGCTGACTACACCATAATTACCAGACGCGATGCTGATCATGCAGTGGTCATGTCCCTTGATTATTTTAATGGTTTACTGGAAACAGTTCATTTATTAAAGTCGCCAGCCAACGCTGCTCATTTAGAACGTTCCATTGCCCAATATAGGCAGGGGAAAGCTCTTGAACATCAGTTGATAGATGAGTAACCGCATATTGGCTTGGACTGACGAGGCTTGGGACAATTATATTTACTGGCAAAATCAAGATCGAAAAACTCTCAAAAAAATTAATAAACTGCTAGATGCAATTAAAAAACGTCCCTTTGAAGGAATTGGTAAACCTGAACCTTTGAAGGAAAATTTATCTGGTTTTTGGTCACGTCGTATTGATGATACTAATCGTCTAGTTTACGTTGTCGATGATCTCTATATCACGATCATTTCTTGTCGTTATCATTATTAGTGCGATGTCGAAAGCCAGCGCGAAGTTGACTGTGCTGATCTTATCGGGCGATCGCACGATGCTATTAGTGCTACGCAGGAGTCAAAATTATGAANNTGCTATTAGTGCTACTACGCAGGAGTCAAAATTATAAGTTGGGGTCGGGGCGGGTTTAGCGGGTTTAGCAGGTTTTGGGGTGAGTTTTCTAGGTTGACTCGAACCCGCCCCTACGGGGTTTGATGAAAATTTAGGCTGGAAATGAGATCAACTATAGACAGGTATACTTGATCAGTCCATTAATAATAAATATCGTGTCTTCTCAAGCAACTATTACTCCCAACCCCAAAGAACTCGCGGCTTTAGACGATCAGCTTTCTAATCGTTTTATTCATCTTGATCCGGCGGGATATTTTATTGTTTATATTGATCAAAAAGCGGGATTAATTTGTGCAGAACACTATACCAATGCTATCAATGAAAAAGGATTAGCTGTTGATCCTGAAACCGGAGAACCTTTCCCTTGTACTGGGAGTTTGAAGCGCGAACCTACGGCTATTTTTACCGGAAAAACTGCTAAGGAATTAGGGATTAAAATTACTGAAGCAACCCAACCCTGTCCGGTCAGTTGTTTGGATCATGCGTTGTATTTGGGACGGGAATTTGTGCGGGCTGAAATTGCCTTAATTTCTGGTTCAGATTATATTCAAGATTAAATTAGTTAGAGACGTTGCCACCAACGTCTCTGTAATCTTGATTAGAGATCGCCGCCACGAAAAGCCAGTAAGATAATGACTGCCGGGCCAGCAACCACAATCAGAGCTAACATTGTCAGTTGGGCAATAAGCTCAAAGTTGATATTGCCAAAGAAACTTGTAATTGCGTCCATTATTCCTCCAAACTTAACGAGTGTAAATATTGACTGTTTCTAAAAATCAAAAAATCATCTTACCAGGCGATCGCACCATAATTTTCATAATTTTCATAAAACGCAATACAAATTAACTCAGTCGAACCAGGGGACAAGCTACCATAAAGGAACAGAAATCAACCTACTCTGTATTTGCTATGGTTACGGCTACTAATCTTTCTTCTCCTCCGACTCAGGATAACCTGCCCTACTCTGATGGAGTTCCTATGGAAAGCCAACGTCACTTCCAACAGATGACGATGTTAATTCTGACCCTGCAACCTTGGTTAAACGCCCGAACAGATGGCTATGCGGGGGGTGATATGTTTGTTTACTTTAGTTTAGAACAACTGAAAAACCGTGATTTTCGCGGGCCAGATTTCTTTGCGGTGGTGGATGTTCCCAAGGGTGAACGCAAAAGTTGGGTGGTTTGGGAGGAAGGAAAAGCTCCCGATGTGGTGATAGAATTGTTGTCAGAAAGTACGGCAAATGTCGATAAAACCGATAAAAAATTAATTTATCAAAATCAATTACGAGTTTCTGAATATTTCTGGTATGATCCATTTAACCCCGATGATTGGGCGGGTTTCTTCCTGAACCAAGGAATTTATCAACCGTTAATTCTGAACGAAAATCAGCAATTTATTAGTCAATCTTTAGGATTAGCATTAGTTCGTTGGTCAGGAATTTATCAAGGTGTGGAAGCGGTTTGGTTACGTTGGGCAACTTTAGAAGGGGAATTACTCCCTTTAGCAGAAGAAACTGCTGAACATCAACGTCAAATTGCTGAACATCAACGTCAAATTGCTGAACAAGAACGTCAACGCGCTGAACNNGAATCTCAACTGCATCAAGTTGCCTTGAATTTATTACAAAGTGGAATGACAATCGATCAAGTTGTGCAAATAACGGGATTATCTTCGGAACAAATTCAACAAACATAATCAAACCGTAGGGGTGAGGTCTTCTCACCCTGAAGATTAGGGACTTGAAAGAGTTCAGTCCTGAAGGACTCACTACGANNAGTTACGATACAATACGAGTAAATTAACAAGAATCGTTCAGGATACTGTTGTGACAGAAGCCAAGTCTTATAAAGATAGCGTCAACTTGCCCCAAACCAAATTTGATATGCGGGCAAATGCTGTGAAACGGGAACCGGAAATCCAAGCATTTTGGGCTGAACAGGAAATTTATCAACGCCTATCACAAAATAACCCCGGTGAATTGTTTATTTTACATGATGGCCCCCCCTATGCGAACGGGGCGCTACATATTGGTCATGCTCTGAATAAAATTCTCAAAGATATTATTAATCGCTATCAAATTTTACAGGGTCGTAAAGTTCGTTATGTTCCGGGGTGGGACTGTCATGGTTTACCCATTGAATTGAAAGTATTACAAAACATGAAAGCTGGGGAAAGGGAACAATTAACCCCCTTAACTTTGCGTCAGAAAGCTAGAGATTTCGCCTTACAAGCCGTTGAACAACAAAAAATAAATTTTCAACGCTATGGCGTTTGGGGCGACTGGGAACACCCCTATTTAACTTTAAAACCCGAATATGAAGCTGCCCAAATTGGCGTATTTGGGAAGATGTTTTTAGAGGGATATATTTACCGAGGACATAAACCTGTTCACTGGAGTCCTAGTTCTAAAACAGCCTTAGCTGAAGCAGAATTAGAATATCCTGAAGGTCATGTTTCTCGCAGTTTATTTGCAGCTTTTAAACTGTTAACGGTGTCGGAACCTTTGCGCGAGTTATTAACGCCATTTTTATCAGAATTAGGCGTTGCTATTTGGACTACAACCCCCTGGACAATTCCTGGTAATTTAGCGGTTGCGGTTAACCCCGCCTTAAATTATGCCGTCGTGGAAGTGGGGGAAACTGACAAACCTGTGGCGTTTAAATATTTAATTGTGGCGGCGGATTTAGCTGAACAATTATCAGTAACTTTGGGTTATTCCTTAACCATTAAAGTCACGTTTAAAGGCAAGGATTTAGAAAATTCTACCTATAAACATCCCCTATTTAATCGCAGAAGTCCGATAGTTATTGGGGGAGATTATATTACCACAGAATCCGGTACGGGATTAGTTCATACCGCCCCTGGTCATGGTCAAGAAGACTATATTGTCGGTCAAAAATATGGTTTACCAATTTTATCCCCCGTTGATGATCAAGGAAACTTTACTTCTGAAGCTGGAAAGTTTGAAGGATTAAATGTTTTAGGTGAGGGAAATGGGGCTATTATTGATGCTTTAACAGAAGTTAATTCTTTGTTAAAAGAAGAACCCTATCAACATAAATATCCCTACGATTGGCGCACGAAAAAACCCACGATTTTTAGGGCTAC
>DMPJ01000097.1:766-1369 GCA_003456035.1 Planktothrix sp. UBA8402 | reverse complement strand
AATGGTAGCAGATCGCAGTGATTGGTGTATTTCTCGACAACGAAGTTGGGGGGTTCCGATTCCGGTTTTTTATGATGAAGAAACCAACGAACCTCTATTAAATGAAAGCACAATTAATCACGTTCAAACTATTATTGCCGAAAAGGGTTCCGATGCGTGGTGGGAGTTATCAATTGAGGAATTATTACCCACAGAATATCATAATAATGGCAAGACTTATCGCAAGGGAACCGATACCATGGATGTTTGGTTTGATTCGGGTTCTTCTTGGGCGGCTGTTGTTAATCAACGTCCCGAATTACGCTATCCGGCGGATATGTATTTAGAAGGTTCTGATCAACATCGGGGCTGGTTTCAATCGAGTTTATTAACCAGTGTGGCTAACTATGGTCATGCTCCCTATAAAACGGTGTTAACTCATGGATTTGTCCTCGATGAAAAGGGGATGAAAATGAGTAAATCCGTAGGAAATGTGGTTGATCCTGCAATTGTAATTGAAGGGGGGAAAAATCAACAGCAGGAACCACCTTATGGGGCTGATATTCTGCGGTTATGGGTATCCTCGGTGGATTATTCTTCGGATGTTCCTTTGGGGAAAAATAT
>DMPJ01000097.1:0-720 GCA_003456035.1 Planktothrix sp. UBA8402 | reverse complement strand
GTTAAATACGAGGAATTACCGGAACTAGACCAATATATGTTACACCGGATTTCGGAGGTTTTTACTGAAGTAACAGAATCCTTTGAAAGTTATCAATTCTTCCGATTCTTCCAGGTTATCCAGAATTTCTGTGTGGTGGATTTGTCTAATTTCTATTTAGATATTGCCAAAGATCGGTTATATATTAGTGGGGTTGATGGGTTTCGGCGTCGCAGTTGTCAAACCGTGTTAGCCGTGGCGTTGGAAAATTTGGCGAAGGCGATCGCTCCTGTATTATGTCATACAGCCGAAGATATTTGGCAAAATATTCCCTATTCTCCGCCCCAGACTTCGGTATTTGAAGCGGGTTGGTTAAGGTTAGAAAAACAGTGGGAAAAGCCAGAATTAGGGACGTTATGGCAACAGTTACGACAAATTAGAAGTGATGTTAATGTTGTCTTGGAAAAAGCCCGTCAGGACAAAATCATTGGTGCATCTTTAGAAGCCAAAGTGTTGTTATATATTGCGGATGAGGATTTGCGTCAACAGATGCAACAAATGAACCCCAAAACTACCGAATTAAAATCAAATAATGGGGTAGATGAATTGCGTTATCTGTTGATTTGTTCCCAGGTGGAACTATTAGATACCCCTGAACCTTTAAACGGTTTAGCCTATAATCAACAGTTTGAAGATTTGGGAATTGGTGTGGTGAAAGCAGATGGGGAAAAATGCGATCGT
>DMPJ01000509.1 GCA_003456035.1 Planktothrix sp. UBA8402 | reverse complement strand
TTTAGATTTACCCGGCGATTTCGTTGGGAAAGAAATCAATGGCAGATTATTGATGAATTATATGCTGATTCTTGGCGAGGGGTGATTTCCGCCGGAATTGGTTGTGATCAAACGTCGATGGATATTCCTATTAGTCGCACGTTTCAACGGGGACAGTTACAACCTTGGTTAGATTTAACCGATGAGATTAGAAAGTTAACTCCGGGTCAATCTTTGAAGTTAGAAAGACGGTTTTAAGGGATTATTTATTCCTATAATATAATAGGGGTTTGGTGCGTGTGCGGAGCTTACAAATCCTACAGGAATGATGGTTTTTATTATTCCTATAATATGGGTTTGGTGCGTGCGCGGAGCTTACAAATCCTAAGAGAATGATGGTTTTTGATATTATAATATGGGTTTGGTGCGTGCGCGGAGCTTACGCACCCTACGGGAATGATGGTTTTTGCTATTATAATATGGGTTTGGTGCGTGCGCGGAGCTTACGCACCCTACGGATGAAGTATAATGATTAATTTAGCTTTTGTGAGGATTGTTTTAAGTGATGAAAATTGTTAATAACCGATGGTTTCATCCTGGTTTACTGTTGCTTTGGGTGGGACTTGGTATTTTATTTAGATTTATGGGTTTAGGAGATAAGTCAGCATCGAGTATTGAAATTTCTACTTTGGTTTTTAGTTTGGGTCACGGTCTGAAAACTATTCCTTTAGATCAAATCATTTCTACGGATATTTTATTATCTCCTTTACGGTTTGAAACTGCTAGTCAACCTGCGGATGTTGTTGATCATTTGTTTACTGAAAGTAATCATCCTCCGTTATATTTTTTGCTGAATCATTTCTGGATGCAGTTGTTTTCAATAGATGGGGAATTGGTGTCTTTAACGGTGGCGCGATCGCTGAGTTCTATTTTAGGGGTTTTATCAATTCCTGCTATTTTTAGTTTAAGTTATTTTGCCTTTGGATCTTTGATTTTTGCTCAAATTACCGCCGCGTTAATGGCTATTTCTCCTTACGGTATTTATTTATCACAAGAAGCAAGACACTATACTATAACTATTCTCTGGATTATAGCATCTTTAGGCTATTTAGTCAAGGCAATTAGAAGTTTAGAGGGAGAAAAAACACTATCTATAATTCAAGTCATGGGTTGGATTATAGTGAATGGATTGGGAATTGCTAGTCACTATTTTTTTATTGTGTTCTTAGGTGCAGAGGGGTTGGTTTTGGGGGGATTTTGGTTAAAGGATTGGCGAAATAAATTAGGAGTTTTTAGAACAGCTTGGTTAAGGATTTATGCGGTAATATTCGGAACATTAATTAGTGGGTTAGTTTGGATTCCAATTTTAAAAAATCTTCCTAATGATCAACTAACAGAATGGATTGCAACCGAATTTAATGGATTAGGATTTATAGAACCTTTATTTCGCTTATTCGCCTGGTTAATTACCCAAATATTTATATTACCCGTTGAAGGAACACCTATTATTATAACAGTATTTTCAGCATTAATCTTATTAACGGTTTTAGTTTGGATGAGTCCAGGGATAATTGAAGGAATTAGGTTAAATCTTAAATCCTCTGAGACTCAAATGGAAACTAAAATTTTTGGCGGTATTTTTATTAGTGTTATGGCACTATTTTTAATTATAATTTATGGACTCCAAAAGGATATATCCCTGGCGGCTAGATATCAATTTGTTTACTTTCCTGTGTTTATGTTAATTTTGGGTTCTGGATTAGGCGTTATTTGGAAACAACCCGAAATGTTGAATTATTCTTGGGTTTCACTTCCGCCTATTTTACAAGCAAATGGCAAAAAAATTGTGATTGTCACCTTAATAATGGGATGTTTGGGTGCGTTAACAGTTGGGGGAAATTATGGGTTTCAAAAATCTCAACAATCGGATCATTTAGCGAGTTATATTATTAATCAAGCGAAAACACCTGTTATCATTGCTACAACTCAAATAACCCATGCAGAAACTCGATCTTTGATGGGATTAGGATTAGAATTTAAGCGTCAGCAGGCTGAAAATTTACCTGAATTTATGTTAGTTAAAAAAACTGATCATCCTGCTTCTGCTTTAGCAACTGCTTTAACTAAAGTTCAACGTCCCTTTGAGTTATGGAGGGTGAATTTAAAAGATAATACGGATTTTACCCAATTCCGGTGTCAAGAAGATCCCCGTCCTCAACCTAAGTTTAATGGATATAGATATCAACGATATTATTGTCGATAGTTGGGTTATAATTTGAATTTAATTAAAATAGGATGAGTTCAACGTGCAGTTATCTCTAACCTTGTCTCCCTTAAAATTAGCTAAACGCTTAACAATGGGAGTGGGATTTTTTACCTTTACGAGTATTCTGGTACAAATTGGTAGATTTGGATTTAACTATCGAAAAGATTGGACAGCGATGTTTAATGTTGATCGAGAGATGAATTTACCTACTTGGTTTAGTGCGTTTATGTTGGCGTTTTGTGCTTGGTTATTAGGTGCGATCGCCTCCGCAAAACAAGCGGAAATCGAACAACAAAAATCCTTAACTGATCCTGATGATAATTCTTCGGTAAAATATCGTTATTTTCAACAATGGAAATGGTTATCTATAATTTTTTGGTTATTAGCTTTTGATGAAGTTGCTACGATTCATGAAATTTTAATTATTCCTGATATTGCCAAAGGGTTAAATTTACCTCCTTTTCTACGTTCAATGTGGGTGATTCCAGGGATAATTTTAGTGGCAATTTTTCTGCGTAAATATTGGAAATTTTGGTTACATCTTCCTAAAAAAACCCGTGATAATTTTATTTTAGCAGCGTCTTTATATATTGGTGGAGCGTTATTCATGGAAATGGTCGGGAGTGTTGTGGCGTTTTATTACCATCAACAAACTCTGATTTATTCATTAGTAGCTATTGTAGAAGAAATTATGGAAATGATGGGAGTAATTGTGTTTATGTATGGGTTGTTAGTTTATATTCGAGAATGGCAAGAAAAAATTAATCTTGAGATTAAAATTGTTGATTAAGTTGTTTAGGTGTTAATTTTTGATGGCAAGCGAGCGAGGACGCTCGCACAGATTCCCTGTCTTTCTTTACCTATTGCCCATTGCCCATTGCCCATTCCCCGTTATTTGATTTATAATAAAAGGATAGGATATAATTAGGATAATTGTATGGTTGTCCAAACTGAATCTCTCCTCTATTCTCCAGAGGAGTATCTCAAACTCGAAGAAACCGCAGAATTTAAACATGAGTATCGAGACGGAGATATTATTCCCATGAGTGGAGGAACTACTAATCATAATCAAATTGCTGGAAATGATTATTTTCAACTCAAATTAGCATTAAGAGGTCAAAAATATCGGCTATTTATTGGGGATGTCCGTCTATGGATGCCTGAGCATCGGTTATATACCTATCCCGATTTGATGGTAATTAAAGGAGATGTTATTTATCACGAAAATCGCACGGATACGGTTTTAAATCCCTTAGTAATTGTAGAAGTTTTATCTAAATCAACGGGAAGTTATGATCACGGGGATAAATTTAAGTATTATCGTTCTATTCCCGAATTTCAAGAATATATTCTAATCGATCAATATCAATATTCCGTTGAACAATTTGTAAAAACAGAAACCGGAAAATGGCAGGTTAGTTTTTGTGAGTCTGCTGATTCTATTTTAACATTAAGTACGATTGATTTTTCAATCAATTTAACGGATCTCTATGAACAAGTAAATTTTGAACAATCAGAAGAATAATATTTTAACGTTTCATATTGCGTTTCAACTGCTCTAATTCTTCGTCTGTTTCCCATTGTTTGAATTTCGCTTCTAAAGAATCATTAGAGGAATTAGAACTATCAGAGGATTTACTCTGATTCCAACCTTGAGTTTCCCAGGGATTTTGAGGTTTTTGTTTAGCTTTTGCTTTCGCACGGTTAGCTTGTAATTCTGCGGCTTTAACTTTAACTTCTTTGTGACGTTGTTGGACTTGATAATAGAGTTCTTTAGATTTTTGAATCCGTTCTTTAACCCCTTGCATTTGTCCCCAAAGTTGATTCCCCTGACGCAGTAATGCCGCCTCTCTTTCTTGAGCTTCAGCAACTAAATCTAAGCGATTTGCTGCTTGTGCTTTTTGGACTCGTTCATGCCATTTTTGGATATCCTGAGCAACTTCTAAAATTTGAGTTTGGAGCTTTTTTTCCTCTCGATTCAACTCAGCAATTAACCTTAATGTATCTTCCTCTTGTTCCCGCAATTGTTCTTCTAATGCTTGCAATTCCAAATGGGGATTATCCTTAAGAAATTCATCTAAACGAGTCTCGAAAAAATTACTAAAATCTTCAAATAAACCCATAATTCAAGATTAAATATAAAGGTACAGTAGAGACGCGCCATAGCACGTCTCTCCACAGGGATTAACCGATTTAGAATTGCTGTCCCACAAAGATGGTTTTAACTTCCCCATTCCGACGAATAATAGCTTGTTGGTTGGCAACTTCCACCAAAGACCAACCACTAGCACCAACGGTTTCACCGACATAAATCCGACGAGCAACCCCATTAATTTCAAATAGAGCCGCCGAGCGATCGCCCAATTCCAAAATTCCCACTAAAGTATGGGCGATTACGGGGGCTGGATTGACTGCTGTTGGCTGTTCTGCGGGAGTTTCAGTCACCGCCGGAGGGGGTGGTAAGGGACTACTTTCTGGCGCAACTGCCCTAACTTGGGGGGCTGGTGGAGCCACTTGAGAGGGTGTAGCGGGTAATTTTTGGGTTGGGGGAGCCGGAGTTGTGGTTTTTGGTGGGACGGCGGGGGTTGAAGTTGTGGTTTTTGGTGGGGCGGCGGGAACAGAACCGGAACCCCGGCCACCGGGAACTGCAACCGGAGCGGGTGCGGGGGGCGCGGGTTGTTGTCCCTTGGCCAAGCTGTTCATCACCTGTTGGGATAGGGACGCCGTTTGATTAGAGGCATCTTGAATCGCCCCGGCGACTCGGTTAATCGCTGCTACGAGGTTGTTGGTATCCATGACTGGAGCCGATGGAGCCACGGTCGGCGGAGTCCCCGGAACCGGAAGGGTCGGTAACGGTGCGTTGGCAACGGGAGGGGGTAATAGGGGTAAACCTAACCCAGTTTGTTGATTTTGTTGTTCAATATTGGTTAGCGATCGCTCAATATAATTGGAAAATTGAACATTCGCTTTGGTTTTTGCATCTAATACGGGTTCGGGGGAAACCGCCACAGGTTCAGGAGCAAATAAACGCCCTAGGCCTCCCCTTGTGGCTAACCATAATAATAGGGTAATAAATAAGGATGAAAAGGCAGCAATTAATAGAATCCGATCCAAGGAGGGAGAGGATTTTTTAACACTAGCATCGCGTAATTTTTCTTTGTCCTCCTCCTCCTGACGGGGCATCGGAGGCAGAATAATTTGAGGGACTTTGATTGATTTTAGGGAGACAAATTCGGGTTTTACGGCTTCTTTGGGTAGCCGAGATTCTCCTTGGATCACCCGATCAACATCGGAAAAAATGTCGTCCATCAGTTCATCGGCCCATGCTTCTACCGATATCGGGGCTTTGGCGATGGGAACTTCTGAGAATTCCAACCGGGTTTTATTCATGGTTTTTTGAGGCATTGATCGCTCCTGTTTTCTGTAAATCGTTAACCTCGATTTATTAATGATACAGCTATTTTATTGATATTTTTATATCATTTGTAGACCGCAATCTGATCTCTATCGCCAAGAAATTTTATCCAACTTGAATAGCTATAAATCTGATTAGGTATATCACATAATTTTAAATTTGTCAATACCTGTTAGATATAGATGTCTTAGTATTAATGGTTTAATCTGGGATTAAAGTTGATCAATTGTAGTCATAAAAGAAGTATAAACCTTCAAATATTGCAGGTAATTTTCTCAAAACAAAAACCAATATCAGCCTTTAAATAATCATCAATTCGTCCCTCCTTGCTAAAATAACTTTTGTGGCTGATGCTGAAGTTTTAACAGAATCTAATATTTTCCTTGAGTTTTAGTGTTTATATCTGCTCAAATTGTGGGATAATTCATTTTGATGTTAAATTGCAGAAATGACCGCATACATGAGTTTAGGAGGGCATACCGATGAAAATTATAAAAACTCAAACCTTATCAGGGCCTAATTACTGGAGTATTGATGTTCACGATTTGATTATTATTCATCTCGATTTAGAAAAGGATAATCGCTACACCAATGAAATTCCAGATTTCTGCGATGGACTTTGTGAAATTTTCCCCCATTTAACTCAACCAAAGTATCAAGATTTCCTGACAAATCTAAAAACCGGAATCTTGATGAGTGATGTGGTTCTACAAGTTGCCTTAGAATTGCAAAGATTAGCCGGAATGCCTGTGGATTTTGGCTGTATTCGTCCGAGTTCCCAACCAGGAGTCTATCGGGTGATCTTTGAATATAAAATAGCCAAAGCTGGACGCTATGTATCCAGGGCAGCGTTGCGGTTATGTCATCGTTTAATTGATGATGGATTTTATCGGGAAATCGAACTCCGACAGGATTTAGAAGACTTAGAAGAAATTTTCTTAGAGGCTCAACTTGGCCCGACAACGGAGTCAATTGTTCAAGAAGCCGAAGCTCGTGGAATTCCCTGGAAAGAATTACCCGCCCGCCATGTAATTCAACTTGGCTATGGCAAAAAACAACGACGAATTCAAGCCTCACAAACCGACGGAACCAGTATTTTAGGAATTGAATTTGCTGGAGATAAAGAAGGCACAAAAACCCTCCTGGATGCAGCCCGTTTACCCGTTCCCAAAGGCACAGTTATTGATAGTTTAGATGATTTAGAAAAAGCTATTGATGATATTGGCGGATTTCCGATTGTTTTAAAACCCCTGGACGGGAATCACGGTCGAGGAATTACCCTGGATATTCAAAATTGGTATGAGGCAGAAAACGCCTACTCAATGGCAAAACAGGAATCAAAAATTGGCAGTATAATTGTTGAAAGATTCTATAAAGGAAATGATTATCGGGTATTAGTTATTCAAGGAAAAGTAGTGGCGGTAGCTCAACGGGTTCCGGCTCATGTTATTGGAGATGGTCGTTCAAATTTATTGGAATTAGTCGAGGACACAAATCTTGATCCCCGTCGTGGTAGTGGTCACGAAAATATGTTAACTCGGATTGAAATTGATCACCACAGTATTGATATTTTAAAACAACAGGGCTATCGGTTAGAAAGTATTCCTAAAAATGGAAATATTTGTTATCTAAAAGCAACTGCTAATTTAAGTACGGGTGGAATTGCTATTGATAAAACCGATGAAATTCACCCGGAAAATATTTGGATTGCTGAACGCGCCGCCCAAATTATTGGCTTAGATATTGCCGGAATTGATATTACCGCCCCCGATATTAGTCGCCCCCTGCGAGAAGTTGATGGGGTGATTGTGGAAGTTAACGCCGCCCCCGGGTTACGGATGCACATTCACCCCAATGAAGGCACATCCAGGAACGTTGCAGTTCCAATTGTGGATATGCTTTATCCCCCCGGAACCTCCTGTCAGATTCCAATTACCGCCATTACCGGAACTAACGGTAAAACTACTACTACCCGTTTAATCGCTCATATTCTTAAAGAAACCAAAAAAGTAGTAGGTTTTACTACCACTGACGGTACTTATATCGGAGATTTTTTGGCAGAAGCCGGAGATAATACCGGGCCTCAAAGCGCCGCCTTAATTTTAAATGATCCTACCGTAGAACTGGCAGTATTAGAAGCTGCCCGGGGTGGGATTCTCCGGTCTGGGTTGGGGTTTGGTCGCTGTGATGTCGGAGTGGTGTTGAATGTTTCCGAAGACCATTTAGGGTTACAGGATATTAACAGCGTTGAGGAGATGGCAGAGGTTAAAAGCATTGTGGCAAAGGTGGCTAGTGAATATGCGGTATTAAATGCCGATGATCCTTTAGTGGTAGCAATGGCATCACAGGTAAAAGCGAAAGTGGCTTATTTTTCACTGAATGTTGATAACCCAATTGTCAATGAACACGTTGCTCAGGGGGGAGTGGCCGCGATTTATGAATCGGGTTATTTATCCTTTTTAAAAGCAGATCAAATGATTCGGGTGGAACAGATGGCGAATGTTCCCCTCACCTTACGCGGGTTAGCCCCATTTATGATTGCTAATGCTCTGGCTGCCAGTTTAGCGGCCTATGTCCAGGGGGTAACTATTGAGCAGATTAGTCAGGCTTTGCGGACATTCCAGATGTCGGTGGAACAAACCCCCGGACGGATGAATTTAATTCCTTATCAGTCTTTCCATGTTTTACTCGATTATGCCCATAACCGTGCCAGTTTTCAAGCGATTCTGGAATTTGTTCGCAATTGGCCCGATGGTAAACGAATTGGGGTGGTCTGTGCCCCCGGAGATCGACGTCCAGAAGATTTTATCGAATTAGGACGATTAGCTGCTCAAATGTTCGAGCGGATTATTATTAAGGAAGATGAGGATAACCGAGGATCTCAACGGGGAGAAGTCGCTAAATTTATTGAAATTGGGGTTAAACAGGAAAATCCTGATTTTGATTATGAGATTATTCTCGAAGAAGTAAAAGCTATTGAAACTGCTCTGGGCGAAGCAACTCCGGGTAGTTTAGTGGTGATTTTCCCGGAAGGAGTTAAGAAAGTTTTGGCTCTGCTTCAACCAAAACCGGAGAATTAAAAGTAGTGCGAGCGTCCTCGCTCGCTGGAATATATAGCAATCCTAAATAGGTTGTAACATTTCAACACTGATATGAAACAGCCAGAAGTATTATTTCTGTTCCCTCCCCCCCAAGCCCCCCGTGCACGGGGG
>DMPJ01000416.1 GCA_003456035.1 Planktothrix sp. UBA8402 | reverse complement strand
GCTGATTACCCATTGTTACATCTGTTCTATTTTTAAACTTTCACACTGACTATTTCTAGTTATGTTGTAGTTAAAACAGCTTTAGGATTTCCCAGCAATTCAGGAGGTGCATTAATATCATTACTGATATCAAGGGCTAAAATTAACCATTTTCTGTCTGCATTTCCAGAAATTCGGAAACATCTAAATGCCAGATATCTAAACTAACCGTAATTGCCCCCGCTCGACGGCCTCCTTGGTTAACCGCGATCGCAGTATCATTTAATAGTTTAATCCAAGGAATCACGCCACCAGAGGTGTTTTGTTTCCCCATCACCCAACTTCCGGTCGCCCGAACGCGGCTAACATTTGTGCCAACACCGCCCCCATTTTTAGAAATCCTAGCGGCATCTTTAATCGTGTCAAAAATACTTTCTAAATTATCATCCATTGCCGTAATAAAACAGCTACTCAAGGAACCGTGAGGAATCCTTAAATTTCCTAAAATTGGTGTAGCTAATGAAACTTTGCGTTGGGCGATCGCTTGATAAAATTTCCTCGCCCAGAATAAACGATTTTCTGGTTTTTCAACCATTGCTAATAGTAAAGCACAGGTTAATAGTGCTTCTTGGGGTAATTCATCAGTTAATAAATAGCGTTTACTTAACAAAACTGCCCCGGCATAATCATAATCTTTGTCCCATTCGGGTTTGATCCAACTTCCGGCTTCTTGAAGTTCCTCGGCGGTATAAGTTAAAATCCGAACGTCATATTGTCCCTGTTCAACTTTATTATGAACGGTTCTGCAATAGTCCCCGTATTCATAGCCGCGATGAACTAGGGTATCTTTCCATAAACTCCAAATATGCAGTCTTCCGGCCACATAACGCCAGTTTGGGTCAGAGGGACTGCACAATTCTAGGGCGCAATTAATTAAATTATCCTGAATTTCCCTTGTGGTCACACCATTGCGGAGACGGGTGGTGAGTCCCGCTTCTAGGGTAATTGGGTTGGCCTCCATTCCTTCACAAGCCCAGTTGACTACTTCTCGAATTTTCGATACATCCAACGCGGCAAGACTGCCATCCCGTTTAATGACTTTAATATCTTTATTAGGGGTGATGGTAATTGATGGTGATGTTGATTGCATGATCAATATTTTTACCCACTGCTATAATGAATTGACGCTTTACTACTGTACTCTAATTCCATATTTAGTGACAGGGATTGACAAAAATTTTGTTTTACGCTATATTTAGTGTGATATTTGGTAACTTTACTTAAAATTAGGCTTGTTAGTATTATTAAGTTGCCCAAAAAGCCAACCCTAACTTTTGAGGTCTGGGTGGCTTGAGGGATATTGTGGGAGAGGGTTTTGTCATCCTATTGAATAGTCAGAAGTAACCTAAATAAACCCGTCCCTACAGGGTTGATTTGCTTGAGGGGGTAGCCTGACTCAAAGCCATAAAATTTTGCCTTCTGGCTTGTAATAGTATAGCGATCGCCAGAATTTTGGGAAAATCCAGATCCTCAAATAAGGCCAACCAATAAAAAAGAGAGAGTCGCCTTGGCAACTCTCCCTACCATCAGGGTGCANNTGCATCTACATAACATAATATAACCTTTTTAGCGTGGGGGGTCAAGCCCCCTATTTAAAAATTGTGTAAAAATTTGTTACCAATTGCTAAAGTTCTGTAAACGTAGGGTGCGTAAGCGCAGCGCACGCACCAAACCCGGCCCCGTGTACGGGGGGTTTCGGGAGCCCCCAAACCCCAAAACCTTTACTTTTGCAAAGCTTAACTGAGTTATAGGTTTTTTAATAAATCGTTACCATTAATCCATGCCACAATAGAAAACAACTCAAAAAATCAAAACCAATTATCTAGGGAGGTCATGAATGGTAGCCCTCACTGATCGTGTAAAACAAAATCGTTTAACAATAGAAGTTCAAGAGATTGCGGCTGATACCACTGCGATTCGTTCCCTGGACTGGGATCGGGAAAGATTTGATATAGAATTTGGCCTGCAAAACGGTACAACCTATAATTCATTTATCATTCGAGGGGAAAAAACCGCCCTGGTTGATACCTCCCATGCCAAATTCCGGCAACTATATTTAGACACACTCAAGGGATTAATTAATCCTGCGGATATTGACTATTTAATTATTAGTCATACCGAACCCGATCACAGTGGCTTAGTTAAAGATATCTTAGAACTTGCACCCAATGCTACGGTTGTGGGGTCGAAAATAGCAATTCAATTTTTAGAAAATTTAACCCATACGCCCTTTCAAAGCAAATTAGTTAAAAATGGCGATACCTTAGATTTAGGAAATAATCATGTTTTAGAATTTGTATCCGCCCCGAATTTACATTGGCCGGATACAATTTTTAGCTTTGATCGGAAAAGCCAAACCTTATTTACTTGCGATGCGTTTGGAATGCACTATTGTTCCGATCAAACCTACGATGAGAACTTAGCACCACTTGAACCGGATTTTCACTTTTATTATGAGTGTTTAATGGCTCCTAATGCTCGTTCGGTAATTAATGCGATGAAACGCATGGAACCTTTAGGAGAAATTACCACAATTGCCACGGGACACGGCCCATTATTACGGCATAATTTAGAAGAATTAAAAGGACGTTATTGGAAATGGAGTCACGAACAAACTAAATCTGAAACCACTGTGGCGGTGTTTTATTTCTCCGACTATGGCTATAGCGATCGCCTTTCCCAAGCCATAGCTCACGGAATTACAAAAACAGGTGTAGCGGTAGAAATGATGGATTTACGCACGACTGAAGCTACAGAAGTGCGGGAATTAGTGATGAGTGCTACTGGATTTGTAATCGGAATGCCCCCGGTTTCTGGTTTAGGTTCTGAACTGGCAGAAGAAACAATTAACACTATTATTGCATCGGCTCATAATAAACAATCCTACGGTTTATATGAGTCGGGAGGGGGAAATGATTTATCCTTATATCCGTTGCAAGTTAAACTCAATGATGCCGGATTAAAACAAGCCTTTCCTTCAATTCGGATTACGGAAACTCCCCATGATACCACCTATCAAACCTGCGATGAAGCGGGTACAGATATCGGACAATGGTTGAGTCGAGATAAAACCGTTAAGCAGATGAAATCCCTGGATACAAACTTAGATAAAGCCCTGGGACGCTTAAGCGGTGGATTGTATATTATTACGGCTCAAAAAGGGGAAGTTAGTAGTGCAATGTTAGCCTCCTGGGTGACTCAAGCGAGTTTTCAACCATTAGGATTAACTATTGCCGTTGCTAAGGATCGGGCCATTGAAGCCTTAATGCAGGTTGATGATAAATTTGTGCTGAATGTTTTGGCAGAAAGTAATTATCAAAAACTGATGAGACACTTCTTAAAACGATTTACTCCTGGTGCGGATCGGTTTGCTGGAATTAATACCCAAACCGCTAATAATGGCAGTCCGATTCTAACAGAATCCTTAGCCTATTTAGAATGTCAAGTCCAAAGTCGGATGGAGTTAAGTGATCA
>DMPJ01000313.1 GCA_003456035.1 Planktothrix sp. UBA8402 | reverse complement strand
AAACCCAGCAGTTTTTAAATCCCGACAATTTTCTAAAACCACTCGCAAATTATACCCCATTCGCATTTTTCTGACTAATTCTTGGGAACCACTGGTAATCCCAATTTCAAAATAATTCATCCCGGTTTTAGCCATTAAATCACATAATTCTGGGGTTAAATTATCTGCCCGAATATAGGCCGCCCAGTGAATATCCGTCATCCCAGAATCAAGGATTTTATGCAATAATTCCACCGCATCATTAATAAACTTACGCGCGGGAATAAATTGAGCATCGGTAAACCAAAAGTTTCTAATTCCCCGTTGATAAAGTTGCTGCATTTCCGCCACCACTTCATCGGCGGGATTAATTCTAACTTGTTTTCCTTCAATAACTGTATAGATACAATAACAACAATTATGGGGACAACCCCGTTTTGTTTGGACTCCAATATAAAAGTCTTGATCTTGAAAATAATATTGAAATTCCGGCCAAATTGTTTCAATATAATTGTAATCACAGGCGGTTTTTTCAAAATTCATGGGTTGTTCATGAATTAAGCGATCGCGGGGTGTTGTTTCTCCAACAATATAACAGCGCTCATCGCCTAAATCTTGCCCTTTTAACAGCCTTTCTAATAAACTTTCTCCTTCCCCAACTGAAACAATACTTCCCTTGGGTAAACTCTTTCCTAACTGTTCATAAAAAACACTCACCGCCCCACCCCCAACCACGACCCGCGCTTGGTAATTATAACGTTGAGCACGGGATAATCCCCGTTTAATTAATCCTAAATTCTGCCAAAGTTCCGTATAGTAGGATGTAGCTAAACGTAATCCTCCTAACGCTCCTCTTAACCTAATTAAAGGGTTTTTAGCATAATAAAATTCAAAGGCATTTTGTAGAGGATTTCCCGCCCGTCCCCCCACAGGAGCATAAATTTGAATATCTCGCCAAGAAAAGACTAATAATGTTGGTTGAAACTCATCGACACAAGCATCCAAGGCGGCGGCATAATCCAGGGGAGGAACCGCCCCTAAGTCAAAAATGCGCTGTTGGACGGTGGGAAACAGCTTGTGAACGTAATCAGATAGGTAAACAACCCCAATCGGGAAAATAGGGTTACAGGGAAGGCGGACGTAAAGGATTTTATCTTCCATGATGCTGTTGTGCGTCGGGCGGGAGTTGGACTGAAATGGGTGAAGTTATATCGACTTTGCTTAAGATTCCTTAACAATATAACAAATTTTCTGCCCTTTACGGTCGCGTCTGAGAAATTCGCTTGGTAGCTAGTTGATTAAAGATTCTATATCTTCCCATTGCCCATTGCCCATTCCCTATTCCCTATTTTCCGATAAACTGGATGAGTATAATGACGGATTGGTAGTCGGGGTTACAACCAATCGGGATCAACAAATGTTAACGTAGCAAGTAATCAGTAAAACTTTTAGCTCAAACCCCCCAAATCCCGATATGGCTCAAATTCTTGATCCCCTACCGTCAAATAGTTCTGGTCGAATTTTGTGCTGCTATGTCAACGCTACCAGCCATATTCAGATCGCTCGGATCACCAATGTTCCCAATTGGTACTTTGAGCGCGTGGTCTTCCCCGGACAACGCTTAGTATTTGAAGCAGTTCCACAAGCGACTTTGGAAATCCATACTGGAAGTATGGCGAGCGCTATTATTGCTGATAATATTCCTTGTGATCGACTTCAGATTGATCAACAGTCTACCAGCTACGAGGATAAACCTTTAACTCTAAATTCTCAACCCAGAAACTTTGCCAGTAAGCGTACAGTTAAACAGGAACCTTTAACAACTCCAGCTTTAACTTCTGTTGATTAATTTACCAAAAAACGATAATAAAAGCATCTCAAAACTCACCGGATAGATTCCACTGCGACTTAAAATATCGTGGTGGAATTTCTGGAGGTTAATCAATTATCAATTTAAAAGCTGTTTAAAATGACTGTTGAAACAGTAGAATCCGTAGCGTTATCTAGTCCAATTGTATTTCGTCTGTCTCCAATTATCAGAATCACGCTGTTAAGTTTATATACGGTGTTGATGATCCCCCTACCTTTTTTGTCAAAAGCTGTCAATTCTCCCGTTTCTCCGATGTTACTTTGGCTAGGAATTGGGATCGGAGCGATCGCCTTATTTGCACTTTTAACAGAAAGGGTAATTGTGGATAATGAGGGGATTAAAGTGAGTCATTTACCTTGGATTAATCCGATATTTCGTCGGGGTTGGTCATTACCCTGGAATCAGATCAAAGCCTTGAAACCCAGAACTACTGGACAAGGTGGACTGGTTTATTATTTCGTCAGTCAGACGGGAGAAGGTTATTTACTCCCGATGCGAATGGCCGGATTTGGGCGGTTTGTGGGAATAGTACAAGAAAAAACAGGAATTGATACAACAGATGTGCGTCCGTTGGCTCAACCCTGGATGTATTTTATTTTATTTGGCTGTAGTTTATTATTGGGTTTAGTGGATATTTGGACAATTTCCACCGCCCTGACTCTCAAATAACAGCCATAACCCTGCAACAATCCTCAGAGAATAGGGAATAATCAAAATTAAGGATTAGATTTTTAATCATCAATAATCCCCAAGATTGATTAAGCACTACTCTCTGTTTTGACTCCGCGAATGGGTGGATATTTGCCATTCAGTCTAACAGCGCGAACAGTTTCTGCTTTCAGAACTTCCAAATTGAGACGATAGCCAATATTCCGAACAGTTTGGATTAAATTCGGTTGGCGGGGGTCAGTTTCTAATTTTTTCCGTAACGAAAGAACATGGGTATCAATCGTGCGAGGATTATCAATAGCATCTGGCCAAGCCCGTCGCAACAGTTCTGAACGACTCAAAGGTTCTCCACAAGCCTGGGCGAGAACGTAGAGCAGACTATATTCCTGGGGAGTGAGTTCAATCAATTGACTCTGTAGGCGCACACGACGCTGTACCAAGTCAATTTTGAGAGAGCCATAATCCAAGGTGGTTGGCGGAACAATGGTGCGACTACGGCGCATCAAGGATTCTGTCCTCGCCAAAAATTCTTGCATCCCAAAGGGTTTGGTTAAATAGTCGTCAGCGCCCGCCCTCAAACCTCGGACAATATCTGATTCCGTCGTGCGAGCCGACAACATTAAAATTAAAGATTGTCGTTGCTGCTGAAGCCATTGGCAAAATTCCAAACTATTTCCCTCTGGTAATTCAGCATCCAAAATCACTAAATTGGGTTGATGAGCATAGAAGATATCCCTTGCATTGTGCAAATCAGCAGCCTGATGAACTAAGTAACCGACGTGCTGTAAATGCCAACCCAAGAGCGACCGTAAATGCGGGTTTCCCTCAATAATTGAAATACAAGCAGATCCCACGAATGCGAGCTTCCTTCTTCAATATTGATTTCAAGCGTAACAGGCTAATCTTTCTGATTTTGTAGCTACTGTTACCTACTAATCACCTGATTCTATCAAAAGCATAAAAACTATCTTAGGCAATTTGGAGAGGAAGTTAGGATAGAAACAGTTAATATGGAGATAGACGAGTTATTATTCCATTGATCCGACCTGATCTCCAGATTAAATCTAGTAATCACTACTCAACCACCTATTAAAACTATGCTTCAGGACACATCAACTATTCGCCATTATCAGAAACTCACCGACGCCCTCGTCGAGATGTGGAATCGAGGTTATCGTTATGATGATCTCAGGTTATATTTAGACGGTTACTTAGCCGCCCTCAGACACTCAAATACCTTAGAACCTTATTTAATCAGTCGTTTGGAGGAAGAAGCGACCCGATACATTTACGACCCATCAAATTTTGAAATGCCCATGCCTCAACGTCAAGTAGAATATTATTAACCGAAAAAGTTACAGAAAGGGTTGGGAATAGGGAACATCAGGGATAGAGGGTTAGGGAGGAATCAACTCCAACCCAAACCCTATACCCAAAACCCGACGACCGTTTTATGAAGCAAAAGCAACTTCTACAAGTTGCTGTAACTCACCTTTTTGATACATTTCAACCAGCACATCAGAACCGCCAATAAACTCGCCGTTGATATAGACTTGGGGAATAGTTGGCCAGTTAGAATAATCTTTAATTCCTTGGCGAATTTCATAATCTTCTAAAACATCACAGGTTTCAAAAGGAACCCCTAAAGTATTTAAAATCTGCACAACATTATTAGAAAAACCGCACATTGGCATTAGCTTTGTTCCCTTCATAAAAACAAAGACTTTGTTTTTCGTGATCAGATCTTCAATTTTTTCTTGTGCGCCTGTAGTCATGGTTTTTTGATAAAATTAGTTAGGTTTGGATAGATAAATTGATCGGCAAAACGATTGCACAATCTCCGATTTTAGTTTAACCTATTTTAGAGAATTTGAGCATTAANNTCTTGAGGGGTATAGGTCTTTAATGCTAAAGCATGAATCACTTCCGTTGCCATTGCTTCCTTAACAGCTTTATAAACCATTTGGTGTTGTTTCACCAAAGTCTTGCCTTCAAATTCAGCAGATACCACTATCGCTTGTAAATGGTCACCGCCTCCCAAATCTTGAACTTGAACCACCGCATTCGGCAATTCTGACTTAATCATCGCTTCAACTTGATTCAGTGTAATCATTGCCATTCCTAAACCAGAGTGTTTCAAATATTTTAGAGGAAACAGGAGTCAGAATTCAGAAGTTAATAATTTCCCATCCCTCTCATCTTCTTCCCCTGCTCCCCCTGCTCCCCCT
>DMPJ01000323.1 GCA_003456035.1 Planktothrix sp. UBA8402 | reverse complement strand
AGTTCTCTATGAAGGTGCTGGAGAACAACCTTTAATAAATTATATGGTGATGCGCTCCGGCATTCCCAGTTATAATTTTGCTCATAGCCTACCGGATACTGAAAAGACAGGGTGCAGTGCAACCTCTAAACACTTTCAGGAAAAGGAACATATTCTTTATGATAAAGGTAATCAACTCACCTATTTACATTATATTGGTGTTCAGCCCAATATGATGACCAGGGTTTGTTCAGGAGAAAATTTGGATTTCCCTTATCGAGATTTGTTTTTGTATTATCGCTATTTACATGAACCCGAAAAATGTCCTGTATTTACAACCCCACCCGTATCGCCCTACCCGAATTCTCAACCCAATCTCTTAAAACGAGTTTTAAGAAAATTAAAATTATTAAGTTAAGGAAAAGTTATGAACCGAGGCATTTATATTGTTGCCAATAATCGGGTGAAGGAAAATGCGATCGCCCTTCTTAATAGCATTCGCCATTATAACTCAGAGGTTCCCATTTTTCTCATCCCATTTAATGAAGATTACCAGGAAGTGGCAGAAACATTGGGAAAATTACATGGGGTGCAAGTCTTTCCAGATTTAAACTTTCTGGAACAATTAACTCAGAAAATTGGGGAAATTTTTGATCGAGATTTTCTGAAACTTCCCAATAAAATGCGGAAATTAGCCGTTTGGTTTGGGCCGTTAGACGAATTTCTGTATATTGATACCGATATTATCGTTTTTGAGGATATTGTTGCTAACTTAGATTACCTGAAACAATGGGATTTTTTCTGTTGTGATTATCACTTTGCTGGGGAAAAAATCAGCAATATCTTTTCCCCCCTGGTTAAAGAACAAGGTATTTTCAGTGATGAACAAATCGAGGATGTTTTTAACAGTGGATTTTGGGCATCTCGAACTGGAATTTTTACCCTAGAACAACTTTATGATATCCTAAGAGACTGTTCCCAACATCGAGAATATTTTGATTTTAGCCAAGGAGTAACCGATCAGCCCATTTTAAACTATCTGGTTCTTAAACAAATTTCTAAACGGGGAAATTTAGTCAAACCACCAGAAAATGCACCGGGGAGTTGGGGAGGTTCTAAACATTTTAAAGAAAAAGATCATATCCTTTATGATAATGGCAAACGCCTTAAGTATTTACACTGGGCAGGAACACCCTTAAAACCTGGAGGTTCCTATTGGAATATTTGGGAATACTATCGTTATTTACATGAAGGAAAACCCACTTGGAAAAGAAAACTAACTCGTTTATTTCCCTTACTTTCCAGTTCCAGTAACTTCTAAATTAAGGATCAAAAACGATGACTAACGGTATTTATACATTAGCAAATGATGTTGTTTATGATCAATTGGTGGCTTTATTGAATAGTATTGAAGCGAATGCAGGTGAGGATATTCCCGTCTGTGTGATTCCTTATGATGATCGTTTAGAGAAAGTTAAAGCTGAAATTTCAACAAGAAAAAACGTAATGTTATTTGAAGATAAGTCTGTAATAGAACGCTGGGAAAATTTCTCAACTCAAGCATGGAAATATCATAAAAGAGCGCAAAAAGTTTGGAAACAAAGGGGTTTACCCCCTGTTTATCGTTTGGCAATGCACCGAAAACTTTGCGGAATTGATGGCCCTTTTGATAAATTTATCTATTTTGATGCAGATACTTTGTTAATGGGTTCTTTGACTCTGATTTATGATAAATTGAATGATTATGATTGGGTTACCTATGATTTTCAATACAAGTCAGATCTCAAATATATTTTTGATCAGCCTTTAGAACAATTAGTCAAAGTTTTTCCAGGGGAAGAACTAAAATCTAATATTTTTTGCGCGGGTTGGTTTGCATCCAAAAAAGGGGTTTTCTTGGATGTACAATTGGAGCAACTATTAGAGGATTTAAAATCAGGTGAGGCAGATGTTATGGCTTTATTTGGGCCCGATCAATCCCTTTTTAATTATATGGTTCTTCGTAGTAAAATTCCCTATTATAATTTTGCTTATCATCATGTTGAACACGCAACGGGAAATCATTGGTCTTCTCAATTTGAGGACATTGATCACGTTCTTTATGATCACGGCAAAAGGCTGACCTATCTACATTATATGAGTATTCCCTCTAGCAAATTTACCGAGCTTTGTCAAGGTTATGATGTGGATATTGCCTATAAAAATTTGTTTTTATACTATCGTTATTTAAACTTTCCTGAGCAACGTCCTCAGAAGTTTATTCGTCCTAGTTGGATGAGTGAAACTTCAACAAAAATAAAGCAATTCATCCAACAAAAATTCAAAAATATGAAAGTCAAAATTCAAAAAATAAAACACTAACTAAGCTGATCTTCATCTCAATTACATAAGGACAAATCCCTGATCCCCCAGACCTAACACATTGCTTCATAATACAGTTTAAATGCTGAACAGCTGATCAACCTAAAAAACCTCAATTTCTTGCCAAATTTCACCTAAAACATTCTCTAAGCCATGATCACTATTGAGTTCAATTAATTTTACCCAAGGTCTTGTTTCTGCATAATTTCGGCTGGCTTGAATTGGGATGACCTCATCCTGAATTCCATGTAAAATTAATGTGGGAATTTGACGCTGTAACTGTTCATCGGGGTATTGAGATAAATCTCCTAAAAACTGATAATGCAAGGGTAAATCCAGTTTTTCAGCATAATGATAAATAGATAAATACCCTTGAGTTTTCCATTGGTTTAATTTTTCTGCTCCTAACTTTGGAAACCATTCTGATAAAAAATTGAACGCGGGAGCCAGCAAAATTAAGCGTTTAACTGATAAATTTCTTTCAGCAAACCAAGCCGCCGTTAACCCGCCAAAACTGGAACCAATCACCACANNCATTTGGATATAATTCTGCTTCAATTTGTTGGAGTTGTCGAGTTAAAGTTAAATGGGAAAAATCTCCTTGATTCAAATCAGGAACGTTTAAATTAATCGAAAAGGATGCAAAGCGATCGCGCAAATATTCAGCTTTTGTTGAAGCCGGGCCGGAGGCAAAACCATGTAAATAAAGATAAGTTGCCGTCTTCATTTCATCCTGTCAATAATTAATTAATTCCTGACTTGATTCTATAACAAGATCAACTAAATTTTAGCGATCGCGACGAGGACTTTGACGACGTTCTTGCCTCAAATTAGCCAGTTGAGTGCGTTGTTCTGCGGTTAAAATTTCTCGGGTTTTTAACATCATATTAAACTGAATGTCTCCCATCTGTTGCTTTAATGCCATAAACTGATTATGTTTTAGGCGCAGTTCGCTTTCTGGTGCATTTTTAGCCATCAACTCATTTAATTCTTGCTGAAGTTGACGTATTTGTTGTTGTTGTTGGCGGATTTCTCCCTGATATTCCTGGCGAATTCCCTGAATTTTCTGTTGTTGTTCCGGGGTTAAATTCAGTGAACTGAACATTTTATCTGAACGGTTATTCATTTGCGGTTGATTCGGTGCAGCTTGGGCAATCGATTCCGCCATAACCGGAGTTGAACTCGTGAACAGAGCCACCATAGACAGTCCAAATATTGCTAGAATAGCCCGGGAAGTTAGTCGCATAAATTTACCTCAGAAACAGTTATCTTTGATTGTAATAGGTTCTTCAGGTATTGACTAACTTCCGGCAAAAAAGTTCAATCTCAAGCTTGAGATTGCTGAGTAAACGTTAGCCAATGGTTAAAAGATAGGCTTCATGCAGTTGGAGATTAGGAATAGTTAACCGGACTAACTGTTGATTATTTACGGTAATATTCTCCTGTCGGACTGTTACTAATTCCTTGATCACTTGTTCCCCAGAATCAGGAATTTTTTGGACTTTGAAGGCGGAATTTCCACCGGAATTCGGTAAATTTTTTAGCATTAAGGTGACTCCCGCCGTTGGTGTAGAAAAGGCTTGTTCAAAATAACCGAATAGAATTTGAGCCTTTCCTTCTCGATTGGCACGACTGGCTAAGGCAACAATTTTAGGGTTACTAGACTGACTGGAAACCCGGGAATTGAACCCATCTGCATAAGCTTTATATACCCACCAGACGGCTCTGGGTAAGGACTGATCGGGTGTAACTAAACCATCTAAACTATTATTAAAGCAATTATTGGTGCCACTTCCTTTATTAATTGGATCCCAACAGGCTCTAACCGCACCATCTGGCCGTCCTAATTCGGTGTAATACAAAAAGCCTAAATTTTCCGCCGGACGATATTGAGCCGTAGGGCCGATAATTTCGTTAACATAAATTTTCTGAATTTTTAAACTTTGGTAGTTAGGGTTTTGTTGTAAACTGCGACGGGCATTATTAATATGGGCAGTAATGGAGGTAATATCTTGATCATTAAGTTCATGCCAGGATAAAAAATTAACTTCTAAATTATTAGCTTTACAATAATTTAAAAATTCGGTGAGAAAGTTTTGATCATATTTGGTAATACTGGGGCCACCAATCATCACATTCGGGCCTAATTCTTGACGTAATACTTGATAGGCTCGTTTATAGGTTTCAAAAAATTGTTCTTTTGTGCCTTTCCAAAAGGGATCTTTTAAATCTGGTTCGTTCCAAACATCCCATAATATGGCTTTATCTTTGTGTTTTCGGGCTATTTGTCGAACGTGTTCTTCCCATTTAGCATAATTATCATAGGGCCAGCCTCTGGGCGCGCCATAGCCCCAGGTATCACTTAAAAGGAGTTGAAATTGAGCACCAAATCCTATAACTCGCGGATACAAATCCAGTTGCGAGGTACGCCATAATTTAGGTTGTAAGGGCTTAATAATATTATCGGGGGGTTGGGTGGCATTTTTACCATATAAAAATCCACTAACTGAACTTATTCCGGTTTTGGGAGCAGCAAAATCAATCGTAATATTGTTTTGTTGTTGTCCTAAAACTTGAAACTGTCCTACTCCTAAAATACTCAATAGGGTGAATAAACCAACCAAAACCGGAATAAGTTTTTTTAGTTTAAATTGAGATTCTCTGAATCTAAGATGCACCGAATTTAATAGATTTAATGTCATAATTAGTAAACAGTTATCAGTAAACATTTATCGGTTATCAGTAGAGACGTTGCATGCAAAGTCTCTACTGATAACTGATTAAGCTGATTCGGGTTTGGGTAAAGAAGATGGATGTAATAGTAATTCTGCTGTGGAGCGTTTTTCTACCATTTCTCGCGTGACCCGACAGCGTTTTACATCCTTACGCGAGGGAATTTCATACATGACATCTAACATTAATTCTTCCACAATTCCCCGTAATGCTCGCGCTCCGGTTTTGCGACGATAGGCTTCTTGAGCGATAGCTTGAATTGCATCTTCGTCAAATTCTAATTGAACATTATCCATCCGCAATAGTTTTTGATATTGTTTTACCAAAGCATTGCGTGGCTCAGTTAAAATGGCGACTAAGGTAGCTTCATCTAAGGGTTCTAAGACCGCTATCATCGGAATCCGACCGATCAATTCAGGAATTAGACCAAATTTGACCAAATCATCCGGTTCCATGTGTTTGAGGGCATCAACGGTGCGTTTATCTTTCGGTTGACCGTCTCCTTGTTGGACAAATCCCATTGACTTTTTGCCCGTTCTGTGCTCTACCAGTTTGTCTAAACCGACAAAGGCTCCACCGCAGACAAATAGAATATTGCTGGTATCAATTTGAATACAATCTTGATAGGGATGCTTGCGTCCGCCCTGGGGTGGGACATTGGCAATAGTTCCCTCCAACATTTTTAATAGGGCCTGTTGTACCCCTTCCCCCGATACATCCCGGGTGATGGATGGATTTTCGCTTTTGCGGGCAATTTTATCAATTTC
>DMPJ01000226.1:7745-7934 GCA_003456035.1 Planktothrix sp. UBA8402 | reverse complement strand
AACAATGAAAGATTCTTGATTCAAAATAAGAGGATAAGTTGTTTTATGAAATCTTATTTACCGCCTCCAAAAAATAACTTTCAGCAACCAAAAAAGAAAGGATATTATTGCTTTCGTTTGTATGTCGCTGGAACCAATCTAAAATCAATTCTAGCGTTAAAAACCATCAAGTATATTTGTGAAACCTAC
>DMPJ01000226.1:0-7736 GCA_003456035.1 Planktothrix sp. UBA8402 | reverse complement strand
TAACCGAAGGGGAAAATATTTTAGCTGTACCTACCTTGGTTCGGCTTCTCCCCTTACCCCTACAAAAAATTATTGGAGATTTATCTCAGACAGAAAATATTCTCATGGCTTTGAATTTGTCCCCTTAAAAAATGTTTTCCTATAGCATGAGAATTAACTATGATTAACTTAAATGAATCCGAAGAAAAACCAGAACAAAAAGTTGAAGACCTTCGTTACCAATTAGAAACTGAACAGGAAACATTGCGTGCTATTGGGAATGGAGAAGTGGATGCTTTAGTGATTGCCGGGCCAGAGGGAGAACAGGTTTATACCCTGCAAGGGGCTGATTCTTCCTATCGGTTACTGATAGAAGAAATGAAAGAGGGTGCGGCTACAATTACCACCGATGGTACATTATTACTCTATTGTAATAAACGATTAGCAACTTTAGTTAAAACCCCTTTAAAAAAGTTAATCGGGAGAGATTTTAAAGACTTTATTTATCCCCCGGACTTAACTCTATTTGAGGCGTTATGTCAGAAGGCTAACTTAGGTTCAGGGAAGGGAGAATTAACTTTAATTGCCCGGGACGGTACTGAAATTCCGGTTTATCTTTCGATTAGCATTTTCACTCAAAAAGGAGTTGAGATGGGATGTTTAATTGTTACTGATTTATCAGAACAGAAACAAGATCAAGATATTGTTGATCAAGAAAGGTTAACTCGATTACTTTTAGAACAAGCAGCCGAAACTATTATTGTTTGTGACCATCAAGGAAAAATTATTCGCGCCAGCCAGGAAGCTCACAAAATTTTAGGTGCAAATTTACTGCTTTCTAATTTTGATCAGATGATTAAACTTGAACTCTTACCTAAACAAAATAGGAGTCAACAGTTAAGAAAAAAAAACAAAAATTCTATTTTCTCAATTGCATCGGTAATTAATGGTAATCCCTATAAAGGGAGGGAAGTGCTGTTTATTCGGGAAGATGGACAAAAACTTCACTTTTTATTGAGTGCAAGTCCCCTTTCAACTCCCCATAGTGTTTTGAAAGGCTGTGTTGTTATTCTCACGAATATTACCGAGCAAAAATCGTCTGAGGAAGCCTTAAAAAAAGTTAATGAAGACCTGGAAATTAAAGTTTCTGAACGGACTGCTGAGTTAGAAAACTTAAATAGTCGGTTAAAACAGGAATTAGCAGAACAAACCCGAACTCAACAAATTTTACAAGATCAAGCTCAACTTTTAGATTTAGCAAATGATGGCATTATTGCTGTTGATTTGAATGATCATATCAACTATTGGAATCAGGGCGCGGAAAAACTTTATGGCTATTCTAAATCAGAAGTTTTAGGAAAAAATTTAGTTCTACTCCTTAAAATTCAATCTCCTCAATCCTTAGAAAAAATTAAACAAGAAGTGCTAGAAAATGGAAGTTGGGAAGGAGAATTAACCCAAATCAATCGCCAAGGAAATACTGTAATTATTCATAGTAGTTGGTCACTCAAGAAAGATGGAAATGGGAATCCGATTGCTATTCTTACAATTAATCGAGATATTACCAAAGCCAAACAAACTGAACAAACAATTATAGATTCGGGTTTACGCTTGGCTGGGATTTTAGATATGGCTCAGGATGCGATTATTTCGATTAATGATCATCAAGAAATTACCTTATTTAATCAAGGGGCAGAAAAAATATTTGGTTATACAGCCAATGAAATCTTAAAACAGCCGTTTAATTTATTAATTGCTGAATTTTTAGCTCAAAAAAATTGCCAATATCAGCCAGAATTATTGCCGGATAATTGTTTAGTTAAACGGATTACAGAATATCAGGAAGTTATAGGTCGCCGGAAGGATGGAACTGAATTTCCGGCTGAGGTTTCTATCTCTGAATTGTCCTTAGAAAAAGGAAAGATTATCACGGTTTTTATGCGAGATATTAGCGATCGCAAACAGGTTGAAATTGCCATCCAAAAAGCTCAAGAAGACCTAGAAATTAAAGTTCAAGAACGGACAATACAACTGGCAACTTCCCATGATGAATTAATTAGAGAAATTGCCGAACGGAAACTATTAGAAAATCAATTACATGAAATTAACGATGAACTAGAAAGACGGGTTCAAGAACGAACCGATGATTTAGCCAAAGCCATTAGTGACCTAAGACAAGAAGCCATTGAAAGACAAAAAACTACCCTAGCCCTAAAGGAATCAGAAGCTCGATTTCGGGCTGCTATTGATGGCAGTTTAGATGCGTTTTTTATATTACAAAGTCATCGAGATCAAGAGGGAAAATTAACTAATTTTTTCTTGGTTGATATGAACTCTAAAGCCGAAGAAATGATTTCACAAAATAAAGATAACTTGTTAGGAAAAGAACTTAGTGATATATTTCCCAGTTGGGGCAACTTGGGATATTTTGATCGATATTTGCGCGCCTTTAGAACCCGAAAAGGCTTTGAGGAAGAATTAGAAGTTTCTGACCTTAATCTTAAAGCCAAATGGGTGCAAATGCAAGTTGTTCCTCTGTCTGATGGCCTAGCAGTGACTTGTCGTGATATTACAGAAAGAAAGCAAAGCGAAGAAGATGCGAAACAAGCTAATCAAAACCTAACTCGCTGGGTTAATGATTTAGAACAACGCAACCGTGAAACCTTGCTCTTAGGTCAAATGAGTGAATTTTTACAAGCCTGTAATTCCACCGAAGAAGCCTATCAAGTTATTAATGATTTACTTAAACCTTTCTTCCCTAAAATATCCGGTGGTTTATTTGTAACTAAAAATTCTAAAAACTCAGTAGAAATTGTGGCGAATTGGGGAGAGTTACAAGGAATCAGTGAGGCGGTTTTTACTCCTCAAGATTGCTGGGCATTGCGCCGAGGTAGACCCCATTTTGTTCCTACTTCTAACAGTAATTTATTATGTAGACATATCCATAAAAACCTCAATAATCAATATCAATTAAATTCGATTAATTCTAGTGAACGTATAATTAACTCCCTAATCAAAACCCCATCTCCTATTGTTTTTCCCGCGATGGTTGAACATCTTTGTGTGCCGATGATTGCCCAAGGAGATGCCTTGGGATTATTGTGTTTAGCCTCGGAAGAATCGGGACAACTTTCGGGAGACCAACAACGGTTAGCAACGGCCGTTGCTGAACATATTGCTTTAGCATTGGCTAACCTAAAATTGCGAGAAGCATTAGAATATCAAAGTATTAGAGATAGTTTAACCGGGTTATATAATCGTCGCTATTTAGAAGAATCTTTAGAAAGAGAAATTAACCGCGCCCAACGTCAAAAATTTGGTTTAGGAGTAATTATGATTGATATTGATCATTTTAAAAATTATAACGATAATTTTGGTCATGATGCCGGAGATATTGTCTGGCAACAACTGGGAAATATATTACAAAAAAATGTGCGCGGGTCAGATATTGCTTGCCGTTATGGAGGCGAAGAATTTACTCTAATTTTGCCAGAAATTACCCTAGAACTTGTTCAAGAAAGGGCAGAAGAAATTAGAGTTGAAGTCGAAAAATTAAAGCTAAAACATCATTATCAAGATTTAGGTCAGATTACCTTATNNCGAGAGTCTGTGATGCGGGCGGCGGATACTGCTTTATACCAAGCTAAAGAAGAAGGAAGAAATCGCGTTTGTGTTTTTGGCTCAAATTTTGATCGTTCTGCTTAAGTCCGTTTTCCGTTTTAAATGTATACATTTGTTACGGTTTTTGGGGATTTTTCTAATCTTCAAAATTTCTTCAAATTTGTTTTTTATTCTCAAGTCATTATCTGATCCCGCCTATAGAGTCTGCTGTTCATTCATAAAATCGATCAATTCAATTCCTAATTTATACGAGGTTTAATCAAATTATATGCCTAACTGCCCTTGCTGTGCTACCCCAATGCTTCAACACGTTAGTAAAGGTCATCTGGTTTGGAGATGTCGCCACTGCTGGCAAGAAATGCCAGATTTGAGTGCAACCAAACCCTTGACTCTTAACTATGTCTCATCTTTGGAAAAAACTATTAAACAGTTGGCCTTACTTTAAGGGGAATGATAGAATTATGTCCTGACTTATAGCTAGATTAAGCAGAATTAACACCCTGGTTTCACCGTGTTTTCTCTTACTAGCCGATACAACTATCAGGATAAAGTATGAGACCATTTAATTTTATTTTTGTTCCCCAAGGTCAGGAATATCAAGCGGTAGTAAAAGGATTACAACCAGTTCAATTATCAAATATTAAGGTTTTAGCTATTCCTATTGGTTCTGAATATTTAAGCGTTTATTTAAAAGAATGGCTAAAATCAGAAGTCGCTAAAAATCAATCTTCAATACAAGTTTTAGTTCTAGGATTATGTGGAAGTTTATCCGCACATCTGAAGGTTGGAGATATTGTTATTTATCAGAATTGTTTATCTTTAATTTCAAGAAATTCTAGTCAGAATCTCAAGGATATTCTAGTTCCTTGGGATTTGGATTTAGCCTTGGCTTTACATCAAAGATTAATTTCATCCCATTTAGTTTGTGGATTAACAACTGACCGGGTAATTAATTCAGCCACCGAAAAACAACAATTAGGTCAACTTTATCCGGTTGAAGTGGTGGATATGGAAGGATTAATTATATTAGAATCTTTAACAAAAGCGGGTATTAATGTGGCAATGGTGCGGGTTATTAGTGATAGTTTAGATCAAGATTTACCCGATTTAACTACGGCTATTGGTAGGGATGGAAAATTACAAATATTACCTTTAATTAAGGTGCTATTAGAACATCCTATTAGGGGATTACAACTGATTCATAGCGGTTTAAAAAGTCTTGCTATTTTGCAACAACTTACCAAAAAATTACAGCAATTATAGTCATAAATTACAGCAGTGCGAGCGTCCTCGCTCGCTAGATTCCCATGAGATTTCCGTGATAAGCTGTTGTGCATTTAAACTNNGCGAGGACGCTCGCACTGCTTTATAACTCTTGAATTAAAACAAAAGGTTGTACAATTAACGCTTGAAATCGTTTTTTAGGTTGTTGATGACCTTGTAAAATTTGCTCAGGGGAAGGTTTATGAATCAATGCTTCACTAATCCAATGTTGTACAGAATTGGCATTATCCTGAGCTATGGCTTCTCCTACTGTTAATAAATCCAGTGGTGATTCTACAATAATTACCACCTCTTTTTCAAGATGAGGAATTAACCAATCCCATTCCGCTTCGTCGAGGTTTTCTGTCAATTGTGTTCTTAAAGATTCCATTTCCATAAAAAATTTAGGTGTAGAATTTAGTTGATTAAAACTTAACGTCCGAGATCATACATTCCATTAATTTCATTAGCACATTTTTGGGTTAATTCTAGCAATTCACCTCGGTTAGTAGAACCCGGAGGCGGGATTAAATTACCGACTCGCATCGTAATTGGAACAGGTCGAGGAAGATAGGAACCCTTATTAACGATCGCATTTGTTCCCCATAAACATACAGGTAATAAAGGAACTTTTGCCTTAGCTGCTATTAATGCAGCCCCCAATTTAGGCTCCGTAATTCGACCATCGGGAGTGCGAGTTCCCTGTAAAAATAACCCCGTAGCCCAACCATTTTCTAATTGTTGTAAAGCCGCCCGAATTGCACTACGATCAGGTGATCCCCGTTTAACAGGATAGGCTCCATACAGTGAAATTCCCTGTTTCAAGATGGGAACTGCAAATAATTCCTCTTTTGCCATATATGAAACCGGACGCCCCACACAACTCGAAAGCAAGAACGGATCAAAATCACTCGCATGGTTACTGACCACAACTAATGGCCCGGTCATGGGAACCCGATCCGCATCATAAATCCGACCTTGAAGATACAGATGCAAAATCGGGGTGATCACCGACCAGTTAAACAAGTTATACAGAATCAAACTCGAAACTGGTTCACGACTTCTGACAAAAGGTGTAAGTTCTTGATTCACGCGCTTTATTGAATAGTTCGGGTTGAAAATATCTAGTTGACGGCTTAATTTTTCTTGCCTTTAGATGCCTTGACCGTGGCTAAAACTGCTTCGATTTTAGATAATTCCACAGCACCGGAGAAACTCTCACCATTCATTATAAAGAAAGGTGTTCCAGAAATACCTAAACTATCACCTAACTGTATATCTTTCTGAATTTCTGCTTCGGCTTCTGGACTTTGGCGATCGCGATTAAATTTCTCCAAATCCAAATTTAACTGTTTAGCGATCGCCTGATATAATTCCTCTCCCAGCTGATTTTGTTTCGTAAACAAAGCGTTTTGATATTCCCAGAATTTGCCCTGTTGTTGGGCGGCCCAGGATGCTTTAGCCGCGCTCAAGGCTTGCGGGTGAATCTGAGTTAGGGGAAAATGCTTGTAAACCAGTGTCACCTGATCTTGATTAGCCTTCATAAACTGCTGAATCGTTTCGTGAGCGCGGGAGCAGAAGGGACACTGAAAGTCGGAAAACTCCACCAGAATGATATTTTTAGCCTCTGATCCCCTAACTGGAGACGCTCCAATTACAGCTTGAGGATTCGTTTTCATTTGGTCTAATAAGGTTTGTCTCGCCTGTTGCAGTTGGCTTTCCTGTTGCTGTTGATAGGCTTGGACGGACTCTAAAATCACTTCTGGATGCTGTCGAATCACTTGCAGGATTTGTTTTTCCAGTTCAGGACTAATTTTAACAGTTTGATCAGACTGGGCGGATTTTGAACAACTCATCAACGTCACACCTATAATTAATAATGTTGTGATCCATAGCCTTGATTGGCGATAAAATTGTTGTCTGATTTTGGAGATGTTCATAATCCTTTGCTCCCATCGTTTTTTTTGATCCTAACAGTTAAGCGTCAACCAATACCCAATCATTTGGGATGTAACCTAAATCGGCTAATTTTTTTAAGACTTTAGCAATACTTTCAGATATATCTTCATTATCCGTATGACATTCAACTTCTGGGTTAGTTGGAAATTCATAAGGATCATCAATTCCTGTAAAGCCTTTAATTTCCCCTGCTCTGGCTCTTTTATACAACCCTTTCACATCTCGATCTTCACAAACTGTTAAGGGTGCATTAACATAAACTTCCACAAAATCCCCAATTTTCTCCCGCACTTCTTCGCGGATTTCTCGATAGGGAGAAATAGCTGAAACCAATACAATCACACCATTTCTGGTTAATAAATTAGCGACAAATCCAATCCGACGGATATTTTCATCCCGATCAGGTTTACTAAATCCTAAACCTTTAGTCAGATTTTCCCGAACAATATCCCCATCTAAAATTTCTAGTTTGCATTCCTTCTCTTTGAGGATCTCGGCGACCGCTCCACTAATAGTGGTTTTTCCCGCACCACTCAAACCTGTAAACCATACTGTTACACCTCGATGCTGCATTAAGATTTTTTCTCCTCTTATATTCGTTTAGACTTCTAATTTATATGGTAATTCGAGATTGTAGCGCGAGTCAACTCAATATTAATTCTCGGTTTTAGGACTTGACATTTAGACAATAGTTTGTATTGCGTTTGTCCGTTGTTTCCTGTCCCCAGCAACAAAATTGCAGAAAACTATCAAATTTTACAGAATTTATGATCATAGTATAGTCAAATTATGGGCAATAGTCCATTCCTCATTCCCCATTACCCATTACCCATCCGTAATTCGTAATTCGTAATTCGTCATTCGTAATTACCCATTACCTGCTATATAAAAACGGAGAGGGAGGGATTCGAACC
>DMPJ01000132.1 GCA_003456035.1 Planktothrix sp. UBA8402 | reverse complement strand
TACCATCAGATAAGGGTTTCAGGTGACTCTAATCCTTAATATATAGATGGAGAGAATGAAAGGATTCTGTTTGGGACTATTTATGCAACAGAACGGTTACAAAAAATGGTAGGGGGGTATGGCGTCCCCAAGGGTTAACTGCCAATGATGGGATTGGCTTTGCCACTGGTTGAGTTGCTCTTGAAGTTTGAGTTCTTTGGTTTGATGAATCAATATATAGATTCGTTCTCGGCTGGGTTGACTATCGGCTAAACGGGAAGCTGGATAGGTTTGGCTGATGGTGTCAACTAGCTGTTGCCATTCCTGGGTTTGCTGCTGTTGATGTTCTAGTTGACGCTGATGTAGTTGTTTTTTTGCCTTGAAGTAGTCTCTCCCTCGCTGGGGGAGTGAATCTATGGGGTTGGTTTGAGTTGGGGTGTTTGGGGTGGGTTCGAGGGGAACTGCTTGCAAACAATATTCGGCTTTTCCTTGAAATTGCTGTAATTTTTGTAAATAGTTTTGTTGATGTAGGGCTAAATGCTCGCAGATTGCTGTTGCAGAATCAAAACAAATTCCGAAGCGTAGGGGTAGGAGAGTTGTTTGATTAAAAACTGTACAGATAATTTGATCATGAATTAAAACCGCTTGCATTAATTTCTCATCGGTATCTGGGAGATCTTCGGCTTTTAAATCTGGTTCTACAAGGGCAGATAACTCTTGAAAACTAATGATTTCTAAAGAACCTCTAATCCCTTGAGGAAGTTTTAGAGGTGATGTTGGTGTTTGGAAAAAAGCGTAAGTGTACATTTCAAGTATCCGCATTATCAGTGTAATAGTTATCAGTGTAATAGTTAATTATTGACCGATAACTGAGAAACCGGGTTTGTAATAATTGATTACTGATTAGGAATCCATTCAAAATCAAAACTGAGTTGAGCGAACCCAGATTGCCAATTGATAGATAATTCTAAATCTTGATCAGAATTTCCCCAATCTATTTTAGCTCCTTGAATCCAGCTTTTGAGTTCAGGAATAGTTTCTAATAAATTCATGATTTGCAGTTTTAAAAATTCTATGCTATGCGGAAATCGACACCATTCATGGCAATCTGACTGAATAATCGAGTCAGGCATTATCGAGTTAAAGTCGAACTTAAGAGGTTGACTGCTGGCGATATCTACTTCCCAAGAATCGCTTAAAAATTCTGCATTTAAAACGGCTAATAATCTTAAAGTTCCGGTTTGCCAAACCAATCCTGGTTGTAGGACTGTGGCTTTAATCCCACTGATAAGCTGCATAATATTATAACTGCTTTTAACCATTTGCCATAACAATCTCAAAGATAACTCTATTAACGCTATTTCGGGTTGAAGACAAACCAGAATCGAAAGAGACCTAGGATTGTAAATCATATCGACTAACTCATCTGAGATTGAGATTAAGTCGATTAAACAAGACAGAAACCGGGTTTCTTGTAATTGAGCTTCCCTATTAGTTAACAAAAGTGATTCACTAAACCCGGTTTCTGATTGTTTTTGTTGATTGACAAATTGTAAATGTTGATTTTGTTTAAGCCAGTGTAACCCATAATTTTGAATTTGGCTTTGAATATAAGGTTGAATAATATTAGTGTCGGTAAGTCGAATATGTGTTTTCAATAAAGAGGCTTGAGAAACGGATGCCAAAATAGAATATTCAACATCTTGAATCGGTGTATTTGTGAAAAAGTCTTCTTCGATAAGATCATTTTCTAAAGAATAATTAAAGGGGCTTACTTGGTGATGTTTAGGGTCAGGAATAAATTGAAATCCCATTTCTATATTGATTTGACTGGGTTCCCATTTACTTTTTGGATAAAAAATTTCAGTGTTGATAGGATTAGTTAAAAAATTGATCTGATTAGAATTATCTTGAAAGTGATGGGTAATTTGTTGTAAGAAAGATTTAACTTCTAAGGGATGCTGACAAAAAGAACATTCATCAGATTGAACATAAGCTTCGGTTGGAATTAAAGTTGGGGGGAAAAAACTGGTGGCTAAATCAATTGAAATCTGTAGATTTTCTGTTTTAATGACCAGACTAGCAACTAATCTTAATTTTCCTGGTGTCCAATCTTGATTTGGTAATAAAATTTCAGCATTAATTCCGGTTAGAAGTCGCATTAATTGATTGTTACTTTGGGCTAAATTCCATAATAATTGAGGAACTAATGTATTAAGAAATAAAATAACTGGAGGTTGAATATTTGAGTCTTTCTGACCCTGGGAGTAGGAGGCAGAGGGGGCATCGTAATTCGTAATTCGTAATTCATAATTCGGATAGTGAGTTTGATAAGCTGCTAGAACTTCAGAGGCTTCTTCTGTAACATAAGGAATTAGGTTTTCAGGAGTTTGGGGTAAATTAGGTGGCCAGGCACTATTGGCCGATCGCAAATGAGCAATAATGTTAACTAATCCTTGCATAGCTTCAACTAAATTGGCGGGAATTTCATTAGGTTGAGAAACGGAATCGAAAGCAACTGGATCAATAAATTTGATTAGGGTTTGATTAAGAAAATCATCTAAGTTTTTAAGCTGAGTTGTTGATGATTTTCCGATAATATTTGTTGTTATTTCTATGGGATCAAATGATTCTATTAATGGATTATTATTCATAAGTTTTCCTCAAAATTCATGGATTTTACAAAATGTAGATAACCCTTTTCTTCGAGATGGGTGACAATGGCTAAACCAGTTTTCCCCCAGGAAGTCATGGCTTGAGGGTTAACAGGGCCAAGATAGTCCCCTAAAAATTTCCCTTCTAAATTGAAGAAGGTATATTTTCCATCTTTATCCGCTATAACATATCCCCAAGAGGTAGCGCAAGCGATTGTCGGTGGAGAACTTAAAGGAATACGAATAACAGCCAGGGGCTTTAAATATAACAGGACAAGCTGAGGCTGATCATCGAATCCAATACCTAATAAAGTATAGGGTTGAGGAGTAGGAATAAGTTGTTTTAAAGGCATTGATAATTTCAGATTCCCGACGGGAGTTCCTCGGCGAGTATAGACCCGCAACATATTGTGGTATTTTTGTTTAAAGTTTAGCCAAACTCCCAGTAAATATCTACGATCTAAAAATATAAGTTCTGGAACTTGAGGAACAGAAAGTGATAGTTTTTTTATGGGTTTTAAAGAGGGAAAACCTTTTTTTTCCGTTAATAAATAAAATCGTAATTGTCCTGAAAATGCTAAAGCCATATAGCGACTATTGGGTTCAATTGCAATTCTATATAATAAATCCTGAGATGATGCTGGCTTTAAAGTATTTGTAGGAGCGGGTTCATCCTGATTCAAGCCATTAACAAAGACATCACAGAACCCAACCTTACCAATTTCTGAGCTAATATTATTAGAAATAGGCGATTGTTCATGATCAGATTGTAAGGATTGAATTGCCGTTAAATTCAACAAAGACTGAGGTTTTTTTTGAAAATGTGTGGAGTGATAAATTCTATTTTTGGTCATAACACAACAACCATTACCCATCGTTTGGATTGCCAAAATGGCTTCAGGAAATTGAATTGAATATTCAGAAATAACATCAATTTCTTGACCCGATGAAGATAAATTATGGGGAGGAGACCAAATTTCTAAAGATTGATTAAACGCCGTATAAAGATAAGGAAAATTGGTAATACAACTTAGAGGAAAATTGGCATTCTTAACTGATCGTAAAGAAATAAAATTATCAATAAATAGAGTCGAATTAGAATCATTAATTTCTGAGAATTGAGAATTATTTTTAGTGGGAGAATCAGGATTTTTCCAAGAAATAATAGAGTCAGCAACACTCTGAATTTGGGGATTAATTATGGCTTTTCGCAGTGCTTCTGCCATATCTGCTGCGGTTTTATAGCGACGGGCTGGGAGTTTTTCTAAAGATTTTTGAATTACTGTTTTTAAGGCTTCAGGAATGTCTGTAGGTATCTGTAAGCGTTGATTTAAGTGTGCTGCCATCAATTCACCAGGTAAACCATGAAAGGGGCGATCGCCCACTAATAGTTCAAATAACATGATCCCAACAGCATAAATATCTGATCGGGGTGAATAAATACCATAAAAACGTTCTGGAGCCATATAAGCAGGAGACCCTCCCGTAAAAGTTGAAGGCTTTTCTGAAGGTGACAAATTTCCAGCGACTGTTGCACGGCGAGCAATCCCAAAATCTGATAACTTTGAATTCCATCCTTGGGGTTTTAACGTAAGTAGGATATTTTCAGGTTTAATGTCACAATGAATAATACCTTGTTGATGAGCGTAGTCTAAGCCCTCTAAAACACCCATGATCAGGTTTAAAGCCTCTTGTAGCCGCAGAGAATCCTGTTGTTCGAGAAGGTTACGAAGTGTTCCCCCTTCACAATATTCCATCACCAAATACCGTCCTGTTTGGATATGTTCGAGTCCTAAACAGGCAGCAATATTAGGATGTTGTAGACTGATGATAAACCACAGTTCTTGCAAAAATTGGTGAGTAGGTGCGCTTTGATGGCTCAGTTCCTTGAGAGCCACGAGTTTTCCAGTACGGCGATCGCTGGCACAGTAAACTTTACCAAACTGGCCTTGTCCTACTAACCCTAAAATTCGGTATCGAGAAGGCTGCATGGCTTGTTTTAGACCACCTCGTTAACGTCCTGTCCTATAGTTTGAAGTCTACCCAAAATATAGGCATTTCTGATAAAGTACCATTATCCAGCGATCAAGGGTACTTATGTTTTCTCCAATTGAATCGGAATCTACAACAAACAGCACCGGGCCAGCCCCGACCAAAATCATCCAATCTAAAAATCAGTACCACACCTGTAGGATCAAAGTGCCGGATTTGGAGAAACCCGTTGCTGCGGTTTGTGTTGATCAGGAATACTACAGTTTTTTTAAAGCGGTAGAGGCTGCTGATAAAACCTTAGAAATAGTTGCTAAACTGGGAAACGTCGGAGACAGCACCGTAATTACCAAAACTCCAAAAGGTTATGCAATTTGGGTGAAAGAGCCTAATGCTCAACTTCATCGTCCTTAAAATCTAAATTTCGATCACAGATTAAGAGGATTACACAGATTTCACTGATTTAGCTTTATTAATAATTAATCAACGTAATCTGTGAAATCAGTTTAATCAGTGTTCATAATTTGTTATTGTGCCACGATAATGGGGTGTTAACTCGGTGTAATCTTAAATTTAACGGTTCGGTTGTGCTATCTATATTTTTTTGATCTACTGATTTTCTAATCTAATTTTTACTACAAATGGCTAAAATACTTCGACTAGAACCGATTGCGGAAGAAATGGCAGTTAAGACTAATTCTAATCTGCTTTCGGCATTAATGACCAAGGAACTTCACGTCCTGAAAGAATGCGGCGGGCGAGGAATGTGTGCCACTTGCCATGTTTTTATTACAGAGGGTATGGATGGTTTATCTAAAATCAGTCGTCGTGAACAAAGAACCTTAGAAGTGATCACAACAGCTAAACCTTATTCCCGTTTAGCTTGTCAAGCTCATGTTATTGGGGAAGGCATTGTTGTTGAATTACCCTCTGGGATGTATATTGATGCCATTGAAGATATAGAATCTTTAGTCGGGCGACGAGCGGAACAAGAACTTCTGCATCCGATTACCGGAGAAGTGGTCGTGGAAGCCGGAAAACTGATTACTCGATCAATTCTGAATCAATTGAAAGAAACTCGTTTACAAGTGGGCGAATATCTAGCTCGAACTCGAAATGCCAAAGATGACCAATAATCAAGTCCCCCCCCCAACTATAGGTAATGGGTAATGGGTAATGAGTAAT
>DMPJ01000451.1:15969-16208 GCA_003456035.1 Planktothrix sp. UBA8402 | reverse complement strand
CAACAACAACGAGTTGCGATCGCTCGTGCTATTGTTAATCGTCCGGTATTATTATTAGCAGATGAACCGACAGGAGCATTAGATTCTCAAACAACTCAAGAAGTTATGGATATTTTTACTGAATTAAATGCTAGTGGAATGACGGTTGTAATGGTAACTCATGAATCAGATGTTGCTCGCCAAACTCGTCGCATTGTTTGGTTTAAAGATGGTGAAGTTATTCATTCCCATCTCACCCC
>DMPJ01000451.1:0-15959 GCA_003456035.1 Planktothrix sp. UBA8402 | reverse complement strand
TTCTGGAAGAAACCCGGTTTCTCTATTCTATGATGTTGGGATCTTGTTTCTTTTCAACAAAAGTAATCCTAATCCTAGTCCGGTTAAAGCAAATATTGTACTAGGTTCGGGAGTAGACTTAAATTCCTTTTTAACAGTTGCATAAGCAGCATCCGCTATCAATTTGTGACCCTTTGTTGTCGGGTGGAAATCATCCCAGAATAAATATTCATCGGGATTTGTACAGCCTACCAACAAACACCCAGCACTCACATTAGTCAATCCATAATCAGAATAGTTTTTGATCACATCATTGAACAAATTATTAGCATCAAATAGGGCAATATTAGAATTAAACAATGATTGATTTAAGTCTTTAATTTCTTGGTTGAGTAAAGTGTTATGCTTTTGAACGGTATCTTTTAAATTACCTGGATTACTACTTCCTAAAGGAGTTTTGCTTAAATCGGGTAAATTTCCAATTAAGAAATTTCTCGCACCTACACTATATAAACTGTTGATAGCCCAAGATAAATTATTAACAACTCCCTGAGTCCCTGTAATATCCACACCCCCATAGGTATAATCATTCGCCCCCGCCCCCATCATATACAAACCATTGGGGTCAGCAGATTGATTTTGTTGTAACAATGGTTGAATAAATGCGCCGATTTCCTGCTGTACACCTGGTAATGCAGGAAGATCAGATATAAGCTTATTAATAATATTTGTATCTCCTGAAGTCGCCCCTCCAAAGGCATAATTAACACCTTCAGAAGAAGGAATTCCAGTCGTGTAGAGAGTGGGTTTGAGTCCTAAATCTTTTGCTAAATAATCTGTCCAAATTTCACCATTGGAGAAGCGTCCTTGATAATAATATTCTGGAGGAGCGGGAACTAATCCACCAGACAGATTAAACATATTACCCTGATCACTCAAACTATCTCCAAAAATGTTAATACTGCTAAATTTTGCCGCTTGTGCAGAATTTATCCCTGTAATTGTAAATGCAATTGTTCCAACGAAAGTCGCTAGTAAACGACCCGTAGTATAAATATTGATCATGATAGTTTACACCTTGATGGCTGAAATTAACTTTGAAGCCCAATTTAGCATTTTATTCTGTTGATCCTATGTAAAATTACGGGGGTTTTGTAAAATTTGGCGAGATTTATTGTAAAACTTCCGTAAATATACAGATGGTTGGCTGTTTGTTATTGACTGTGTTGGTGCGTGCGCTGCGATCCCCGCACCCTACGGCTACAGCGACTACGGCGACCTTGCGGGTATAGGATATCGGGTTAATTTGATGGGTTTGATCTTCAGGGGAAACATAATTAGCAAATTCGCTATTTAGGCACTTTAATTGTGTTAAAACAGAAGAAGCGATCGCATCTTTTTTATCCTCCGTTTCTTAAACTTCTGGTGCTAATGATTCAATTAATTTATCCTGGTATTATTCTGAGAAACCATTACACCATTGTCCGGGAGTTANNAGGACATGGGGGTTTTGGACGAACTTATTTAGCAAAAGACCAACATCGGTTTGATGAACTTTGCGTTTTAAAAGAATTTGCTCCCCAAGTTCAAGGGAGTTTTGCTTTGCAAAAATCTCAAGAATTATTTCAACGAGAAGCGCAAATTCTCTATCAATTGAAACATTTGCAAATTCCTCGATTTCGAGAGTTATTTCGAGAAACAATTGATAATAAAGGTTATTTGTTTTTTGTTCAAGATTATGTTGAGGGTTTTAACTATCGCAGTTTACTGAATCAACACGCTTTTACAGAAGCAGAAGTGATTAAATTATTAGTCCAAATTTTACCCGTATTGGACTATATTCACAGTTATGGAGTCATTCATCGAGATATTTCTCCTGATAATATGATTCAACGTCAATCCGATGGTTTACCCATGTTAATTGATTTCGGTGGCGTTAAATTAATTCAAGCAAAAGTAGAATCGGAATTAGCAGGACAACCGGGTCAAAATCCTGCTCCCACAAGGTTAGGAAAAGTCGGGTATGCTCCCGATGAACAAATGCGTTTAGGTGTGGTTTATCCGAATAGTGATTTGTATGCGTTAGCGGCGACAATGTTAGTATTATTAACTGGAAAAGAACCCCAACAATTAATTGATCCACAAACCTTAATTTGGAATTGGAGAAAATATACTAATTTGAATCCAAAATTTGGGGAAATTTTAGATAAAATGTTAGCTTATCGTCACAGCGATCGCTTTTCATCTGCCCCGGAGGTTCTCGCGGCTCTTTCAGCAATAAATCCTCTCCCAGAAACCTCTGCAAACCCTCCTCTACAGGTAGTTTCTATCAGCCAAAATCAGCAAAATCAGAGTTTATCTCCCCAATCTTTACCAAATCAAATCGGAAAATATTCTAATATTAAAACGCCTTTATTTGTCTTTATTTCAATCTTAATTATGGGAATTTTTGGATGGTTAGGAGGACATTATTGGTTAAATAATTATGCGAATCAGGATTTAAACCAACTCTCTAAAATAGAAGAAAAACGACAAGAATTATTACAAGAAAAACGGCGTTTATTAGGAATTGATTTTAACTTTTTTGTAGATTTAGTTAACGAAGAATTTTATGCTCGCTATCCTGAACAACGGGGAAGAATTTTAACAGATACACCCTCGGATTCAATTTGGCGAGAAAAATGGGATCAAATTGCGGATGAATTTTTGCAACGTTTAGCTAAACTTAGTGAGCAATCTCGAATAAAATTAGGAACCTATAGTATTAATGATCTAGAGCAATCAAAAGCAACAGTTTATCAGTTACGCTTAAGTAGTCAATCTTTATATGATTTAGCGGATGCCAAATTTTTTGATTTATTTCCAGAACAATCGAGAAATGCTAATTTATTAGGGTTATATATAGGACAAGTTTGGCAAGCTTTTACCGATGATGTAGTCAAAGATTTAGAAGCAGGAATTGCTTGGGAGCGGGTAGAGTTTGCTTCTAAAAAAACTCGAAAAACCTTAAAAAATAGGTTAAAATCAGGGGAAGGGAAAATCTATACTGCTCGCTTTAATAAAAATCAAGTTTTAGAGGTACGTTTAAAGTCTCCAAAACAATCAACTTTACTTTCAATTTATCCCCCTCGTAGAACACAAAAATCACAGTTTCTATTAGAAGATTCTTCTAATACCCGTTGGTCAGATAGTTTACCCGATTCTGGTGATTATGAAGTTGTTGTGGTTTCCAAATCTTCCCAACCTTTTGACTATGAGTTAATCTTAAAAACTCGTTAATGGTTTCCCCTAGTTGATAAGGGTATTCAAACGAACTGAAAATTTATTTAATCCCTGTCAAAATTAAACCGATATAATTGTTTCAGTTAAGATTCTGACCAATACCAAACTCTAAAGGATATTAAATTTTATGGAAACAATAAAAGTTGGGATTTTATATTCATTAACTGGAACAATGGCAATTAGCGCCACACCATTGTTAGAAGCAACTTTGATGGCGATCTCAGAAATTAATGGTCAGGGTGGAATTTTAGGACATAAAATTGAACCAATTATTGAAGATGGAGCTTCCGATATTTTTGTATATGAAACCAAAGCCAGAAAATTACTAGAAATCGATCAAGTTGCAACAGTATTTGGGTGTTGGACATCGACTGCTCGCAAAGCAGTTAAACCTATATTTGAACAATTTAATATTTTACTATGGTATCCAGTTCAATATGAAGGTTTAGAATCTTCTCCTAATATTTTTTATACAGGTTCTTGTTTAAATCAACAAATTCAACCTGTGATTAGTTGGTCAATAAAAAACTTAGGAAAACGATTTTTTTTATTAGGTTCAGATTATGTATTTCCTCGAACTGCTCATAAATTAGTTAAATCCCTCCTCAAACAAGAAGGCGGAACAGTTGTAGGAGAACAATATTTTCCCTGTGGGGATAAAAATTTTATTGATATTGTTGAGGAAATTAAACATCTAAAGCCAGATGTGATTTTTAATACGTTAAATGGAGATAGCAATTTTTATTTTTATAATACCTATTATGATGCCGGAATTGAACCATCAAATTTGCCAATTATGGCAATGAGTATTTCCGAGTCAGAAATTCAGAGTATGGGCAAAGCAGGTGTGGGTCACTATGCCTGTTGGAGCTATTTTCAAAGTTTAAATACCCCCCATAATCAACAATTCGTTAATAATTTTAAAGCCTTATATGGTCAAGACAGAGTAACTTCAGACCCAATTGAAGCCGCTTATTTTCAAGTTTATCTCTGGAAACAATCTGTGGAAACTGCAAAAAGTTTTGAAACCGATGCCGTCAGAAAAGCTGCTTATCATCAAACTTTTTATGCCCCAGGAGGATTAGTTAAAATCGAACCAAATCATCATTTATGGAAACACTGTTATATTGGTCGCGTCTCAGAATTGAGACAGTTTGATATTATTTGGAAAAGTCCTAATTTAATTAAACCTTTACCCTGGTTAGGAGTAGAAGAATTAAAAAATTTCCCTCAAACTGATCTGGTAATTGATATGTTAGCAGAGGTATCGCAAGGAATTCAATATAGTTGTTTATTAGAGCAAAATAGCCTAAAGTTACAACTGACTATGCAACAATTAAAAATTGAAATAGAAGAACGCCAAAGGATGGAAATTGCCTTACAAGAGGTCAATAAAGAATTAAAATATATGGCAATTACTGATAGTTTAACCAGACTATCAAATCGCTATTGGTTTAATGAATGCTTGAAATCCCTATGGAATCAAAATCTGAATACTCAAACTCCTTTAGCTTTAATTTTATGTGATATTGATTATTTTAAAAATTATAATGATACTTACGGCCATCAAAAAGGAGATTACTGTTTACAACAAGTAGCTCAAGCAATTAAGAAAGCAGTCAGAAATAGTTGTGATATTGTCGCTCGTTATGGGGGAGAAGAATTTGCCGTAATCTTACCCCGCACCGCCTTATTGGATGCTTCACAAGTGGCTAGTAGGATTAATCAGGAAGTGCAACAACTTCAGATTCCCCATTTAAACTCTTTAGTTAGTGATTATGTTACACTAAGTTCAGGAGTTGCCAGTCAAATTCCCATGTTAAATTCTTCTCCCGAATTGTTGATTTCTGGAGCTGATAAAGCCCTTTACCAAGCCAAACATAACGGTAAAAATCAATGGTGTTTACATTGTGTTTAATAGGGAATTACGAATTACGAATTACGAATTACGAATGGGGAAGATATAGAATCTTTTTAGAAGAATTGAAAAATTAATCATTATTCCCTATTGATTTTAAGCCGAGCGTTTTTCTGGCAGCAAGTTTTGTTCTGACTGAATTGAATTTATCCAACTCGGAATAAATGTTCTTAACCATTTTTCCCCTTGAATTCCATACAAACGGTGTCTTCTCAATTGTTCTATGATAGACTGGCTTCCAGGTAAAGTTAATTGTTCCATTCCGCGTTCAATCCAACGCTGCATTAATTCCCCAGTCATTTCAGGATGAAACTGAAGACCATAGGCTGTTTTTCCATAGCGAAATGCTTGGTTGTTAAAGGTTTTTCCCCTTGCCAATAATACTGCCCCAGAGGGTAATTCAAACCCTTCTTTATGCCAGTGATAAACATATTCTAGGGAGTGAAAATAATCTTTCCCTTCTATAGTTGGAGTAATGGGAAAATAGCCAATTTCTTGAATTTCTTGGGGATGAACAGATACTTTTGCACCTAAAACTTTGGCTAATAGTTGAGCACCTAAACAAATCCCTAAATAGGGTTTTTTTGAATCCAAAACTAGAGGAATCCAGTTAAGTTCTGTGCGAATATGAGGTAAAATATTCTCATCATTGACACTCATTGGCCCCCCAAACACAATCACTGCATCATGTTTTTCTAAATGAGATGGTAAACTATGACCATGACTCGGAAGGCGAATATCGAGTTTATAACCATAGGATTTTAGAATCTGTCCCACTCGTCCAGTCTCGGAAGTGGGTTGGTGAATAATAACGAGAATATGTTTCATGGGCCGGATAATTCCAATAGACTATTCAAACCAACCAGAAGTTAGTTTGTTATTAAACATTAAAACACTAAAGGTATTATACTATAGTTTTGTCAGACAATTGTTGTATTTTTTAATACATTTTAGTAAAGAAATACTGATTAACTCCTGAAAAAACTGGAAAAACCTTGATTAACTATTTAAACTAACGCCACTGCGACGTTGATCTCCGGCTCCGAATAACTGCCCATCTGTTGTTCTGAACAAAGTATGAACACCCCCAAAAAACATATTTTTTTCCGGCCATAATCTGATTACATCCTGTTCAGATAAATCCAGATTATTAAGAATTTCAGGATCAAATCCGGGTTCTATATCAAAGCGATGATTTTCCCAATGAAACCTGGGACTATTAACAGCATCTTCCACAGAAAATTTAAAATCAATTAAATTTAATAATACTTGTAAAATAGCAGTTCTAATCCGATTTGAACCGCCAGAACCCATGACAATTTCTGGTTTACCCTGATTTAATACTAAAGTCGGAGACATCATGGAAGAAATTCTGACATTTTCCGGCCACAAATGAAATCCTTGGGGGTTTAAGTCTTCTTCTCCTAACATATTATTCACCATAATTCCAGTTCCAGGAATAATATATCCCGAACCTTCTCCATTAGAAGTCGTAACACTAGCGGCATTTCCTTCTTGATCCAAAACACTAATATGGGTGGTACTTCCCCACTTATTCACCGGATGAATTAACTGTTGTTGATAACTAGCAGCAGAAGCCAGAAAAATATCAGCAATATGATCTTGATATAACTTACCATCTAACCCCTCTGTTCTAGCTATATTTGTTAACTGCATCACGGTTTTTAAAAGCTGTAAATATTGGCGACTTCCAAACTCAATCCCACTCAAATCAACAGCAGATAACAAATCTAACGCAAAGGCAATTAAGGTTCCTCCAGCACTCGGAGGCGGATTTGTTAATATGGTTTTGCCTCGATAATTAATTTTTAACGGTTCCCGTTCAATTACCGTATAATTCTTTATATCTTCTAGGGTTAAATGTCCGCCCTGTTCCTGACAATCTCTAACTAACTTTTGAGCAATTTCACCTTGATAAAATTCTGCCATTCCCCCCGATACTAAAGCCTCTAAAGTCTGAGCAAAGTTCTTCATTAATATGCGATCGCCCATTTTTAAAATATCACCTTCAGGAGCATAAATTTCCCGTCCTTCCGCCATTGTTAATAGAATTGGTTGTAATAAATTAGAGAAAGTATAGGCTTGAAATGAATTAACTATAACTCCCCGTTTTGCCAAAGCGATCGCAGGTTCAGCCACCACAGAAAACGGCAAACGTCCTAGAGTTTCATGAACCCGAATTACTCCCGCCCAGACACCAGGAACAGCCATAGAACCTAAACCTATATGAAATTCCTGGATTATCCTACCAAAATTAACACCAACCGGATAAAAATCTAACTCCGATATCGAACATTTAGATCGAGGAGTTTGAGTAAAAAAATCAAATAAAACATTATTATTTGTATTAGTATGAGCCAACAAAAATCCCCCACCTGCGAGGGAAGTTAAACCCGGTTCAGTAACACAAGAAGCCAAAATACAAGCCACCGCCGCATCAAAAGCATTACCACCCGCCCCAAACATTGCCAAACCCGCTTCAACGGTTTCTGGATGTCCGGCCGCAATCACCCCGTTTGTTTTCTGCATACTTTTTTAACTTTTCGAGTTGAGTAACTTGTCAAAGTTTCAGAATACAATGAATTCTTGATCTAATAAGTTTTACTTCCTCGAATTACGCCTTTTGAGGATAAAATTTTTCTCCGTGTCCAAGTCAAACCCTGAGTTTTTTTGGAGTCAAACTCGTTAAGCTGTTAGGCATCTAAATTGGTGATTCCGAAATCGTGAAACTCCTCTAGTGCAAGCGTCCTCCCCCGAAGCATATCTATGGTTTAAATGCAGCAACAGCTTACTGGACATGGAATTCTTAGCCTAAGCATTTTTAAGTTTTGGATGAGGAACTTCTTACCCTTAAAATAATTCAAGATAACTAAGCACTTTCACCTGCTCCTGTGGCGTCAAAACGTTTCAATATGATGAATTCCTTGCGTACCTTACGATTTATGCGTCAACACCAACTTACCCATGCTGTGTTACTGGGACTATTCTCTTGGGGCGCAGTTCTGTTGGGAGTTGTCCCAGATATGTCGGTGTCAACTGCTTCTAGGTTCAATACCGTTGTTCTGGCTCAACAGTCCCCAGAATTTAGCGAGGCCGAAATTAGTAATTATGCTCGTGCTGTTTTGGGAATTGAACCCAGACGTCAAACCGCTTATAACGAAATTCAAGGGATATTTGGGGCGGGAAAATCTCTCCCAGAGGTAGTTTGCAGTGAAACCCGAACCATTAATGGCCTTGATAAAGCCGTTCGAGATATTGCGGTCAATTACTGCACCCAGGCTAAATCAATTATTGAAACCAATGAATTAACCATCACTCGTTTCAATCAAATTACCCAAAGTCAACAAGCTGACCCCGCTTTGCAAAAACGCATTCAAGGGGAACTCCAGCGCCTACAAAACTGATCTGAAATTTAATCTTTTCACCAATTTACTTATTATGAAAACTACATTACAGTTTCGTCAAATTCTATCAAAATCCTTAACCGTTGCTATTCTATCCGGTTGTGGTGGCTTCGTTGGATGGAGTCAAACACCCTCACAACCTTTTCCCTCTCTGACTTGGGGTTCGGCGGCGCAAGCTCAAGATAGTTTTAATTATAGTGAGGAAACTATTAAAAATTATGCCCGGGCTGCGTTATCCTTGGAATCCAGACGTCATGAAGTGGCGAATGAAATTAAAAAAATTGTTGGAGATGTTCCCCGAATTATTTGTGACCAACCTACCAGTTTTAATGCCTTACCTGGAAATGCTCCTCAATTAGCAGTTAGTTACTGTGACCAAGCAAAACGAATTATTGAATCGAAGGGATTAACTATTTCTCAGTTCAATGATATGACCCGTCATCAACAAAATGATCCCCGTTTTAGACAACGCATTCAAGCGGAAATATTAAAGTTATTACAATCAGGTGGAAATTAAATTTTTGGTCATCAGTAGTTAAGTCTTTAAACTATTAATTAGTAGTTAAGTCTTTAAACTATCATCTTTAAACTATTAATTAATAGTTGAGTTTTTAAACTATTAGTTAGTAGTTAAGTCTTTAAACTATCATCTTTAAACTATTAATTAGCGAGCGAGGACGCTCGCACTACGAGGTTTTAAAGATTTTTAAAGGGGAAATTATGGGGGATTTGAAATCAATATAGTTCCCGCTTTCTTTTTGCAGTGCGAGCGTCCCCGCTCGCTAATTGATAGTTTTTTTGTTCAACAGCTTATTTTTTTTATATGTGAATAATTATAGACACCTACTTAGATTAAAATATAGGATATCTATAGTTAGTTCATGGGTGTTAATTACGCACCCCAATAATTTCGAGGATTAAATCAATGACTGAATTGTTTATTAAGTTGGAACAGGATAACGATATTGTAATGTTGGGTAAGGATACATTTACTGTATCGAGGTTGAAAGAGTTGATGACTGAGAATATGAAGGTTAGACTTTTTGAACATACAAACATCGGCAAATACTGTCAGGGGGTTTTATCCGAAATGTTATGCCAAGGTTTAAAAATAACAGATAAATCAATACCACTGGACTTAAGGGAATTTAGATTGGTATTTCCTCTTAACGGAACAGAGTGTCAGTTACTCCGGTCAAAGTCTGGAAAGTGGATTTCAGGTAAAATCAGATTTCAAGTTGATGTAAATAAGCAAGGAAATACCGTGAATACTGAATTAGAATTTGCTGATGATGAAATAATATCTAACGAAGAAGATGAACAGCAAAACATCAATTCCGATAACAGTTTAGATGAAATTAGAGCCAGACTTAACGAAATGAACACTATTTAATTTTAGGTTTGATATTGTTTATTAGTGTTAAATTAAGTCTAAAATCTCGGTTTTTATCCTAGCCTAGATACCCCCTAATTCCCCGCGAGAGAGGAGGGGAGGGGGATTTAGGGATATCTAGGACTAGAAAAAAATCAACTAAATTTCAGTTTTCTAGCTAACTTTTCGCTTAAAGTTGACAGATAAAGTCTTTGAACTCTATTTAAGGTTGGGCTTGAAGACCAGACCCCTACAGTAAATATTAGACATTTTCAAGATTATAAACGCGCTGCGGACTAGGACAGTCCCACAGCACAAACCCTTGAGTATCTGAATAAAATTCAGTCGGAAATCAACAAAGACATCTCAAATCCTTTAAAATCAGGTAAAATTTATTCAGTGTGCCGCATGGGATGAGATCATGGATATTGAATTTAACGATGAAGCACAAACAGATATTTTTAGGTTAATGAAACATAATGTCATGTTCGATAAACTGCCCATAGAAGTAAAACAGTGGGCTGAAAGTTTACCTTGGAATCAACGTCGTTATGTTCTCTCTCTGTGTTATATTTTATGTGCATCTTCCCCAGACAAACAAGCGGAATTTTTAGATGAATATACCGCCGATGGTTTAATAGCAAAAATGTTAGAAGATATTGATACTCTGCAACGAGTCAAACAATATCTAAGTGGTTTTCAGATTAAAGCACCCTTAACCGAATCGGTTTTGCGGGGGTATATTAGACAGTTTTATATTCACTCAGCCCAGGATGCTCGATGCCAACCAAGTCAATATTTAGAGTCAGCTTTAAAATTAGCATTAAGCCCGAAAGACAAAGATAATGTTTTTAATTATATCCTAGGATTTGAAATGATTAAACTCTTATTTCAAATGAGTTGGGTACAACATGAACGACTATCCCGCTTACAAACCAATCAGGACTATTTTATTAAACATTATCTCAAACCGATTCAACACGCCCATAAAGTGAATGGAATTATTGTTCCTAAAGATGAACGGGTATTTTTTGCCAAACGGGATTTCTATATACAGAAACCGGACATTAAATCGAGAAAGTTAGTAGAATTAGTCATGGCAACTTTTACCACCAGTCAAGTTATTGCTTGTGGATTCTCTCTAACTCGTCATAGTCGAGCCTTCGATTTTGATTATGACTATATTTTCAACTATGTTGAACCCGATAGTATTTTTCCTTGGGGTTCAGAATCTGTGATAGGATAGATAATAGGAATTATTTTCTAACAACCCAGATCCAATTATTAGCAAACAGTTGATTAACTCTTTACTAATAAATCTGACACTGATAACTTGTACGAGCGGGTTTCGTGAGATATTTGTTAATCACCTAAATCTCGATGAACCTGCCCCTACCTGTACGGGCGGGTTTCGTGAGATATTTGTTAATCACCTAAATCNNATCTCGATGAACCCGCCCCTACAATTGATAACTGATTACTGATAACTGTAATATGCTTTTATCCAAAGGTTTTGAAGTGGAAATGTACACCGGAACTCCCCAAGGTGACGTGGTGGGACTTTCCGATAAAATTGTGGCTGATTTAGAAGGATTTGTCCGAGAACCAGATAGCCGCAATGTCGAATATACAACCGCCCCCCTGTGTAGTTATGAGCGGTTGTTGTGTGCCTTAGTTCGACCTCGGCGGGAACTCCGAAAATATTTACAAAAGTTAGGCGATTATAANNATTATACCATCATCCCCGGAAGTACCCTATCCCTGGGCGGTACGGAGAATTTTTATCGCTCCGATCCTCAAAATCCTTATCATGATTATATTGAACAAACCTACGGTACGGATGTAGTTACCGCCAGTATTCATATTAATGTCGGTATAGCTGACCCGGAACAGTTAATGCGGGCGATTCGTTTAGTGCGGGTGGAAGCCCCTTTGTATTTGGCGATGAGTGCTTCCTCTCCTTTTTTGGGTGGCAAAGTTACCGGATATCATTCCACCCGTTGGCATTTATTCCCCAAAACTCCAGCCTTTGTGCCGTTATTTGAAAGCCATCGCCATTTTATTGACTGGACAGAAACTCAACTAAAAAAAGGAACAATGCAGAATGTTCGTCACCTGTGGTCATCGGTACGACCCAATGGCGATCGCCGTCCCTATAATTTAAACCGTCTGGAAATGAGAATTTGTGATTTGATGGTTAACCCGATAGCCTTATTAGCGATCACAGCGTTATTAGAAGCTCGGATCTGGCAAATGTTAGAAAACCCTGACCTTGATCCGTTGCAACNNCACTAAGTCAACTTCCTGAAACCAGTCGGGCTGAGGATTTAGTCGAAATCGCTGATCAGAATGAAATTCTGGCGGCTCACCATAGTTTAGATGCCCAACTGCGCCATTGGAAAGACGGAAGCCTGATTTCCGCTAGAGATTGGATTGAGGAAATTTATGAAGAAGTTTGGCCGATTGCCAAAAAACGGGGGTTTAGTTGCTTTCTGTCTCCGGTGAAAAGGCTACTGCGAGAAGGTTGTACCGCTCAACAGTGGTTACGTTTGTCCGAACAGGGCTATGATCCTCGCTCGATTATGCAACAGGCGATTCAGGAGATGGCCGACCAGGAAAAAGAGTTTGAAGATCAAATTTGTCAACCTCTAGTAGCCTGAAAAAAGGCCAATTTTTAGATCAGAATATCTTATAGATAAATTTCTTTACAAAACATAAAGAAAAACTATAGATTTGTTCCTCGTCAGCCGGGTTGATCCGACCCCAAATCCCTTGTTTTCTGGTATAATTATTCTATGCCTCACGTTGTCTTAGTTCGGCCTCAAATCCCTCCCAATACCGGAAACATCGCCCGTACCTGTGCAGCAACTTGTACCGAATTGCATTTAGTCGGGCCATTGGGATTTGAAATTAGCGATCGCTACCTGAAGCGAGCGGGTTTAGATTATTGGCCCTACGTTAAACTAACCCACCATCCCGATTTTTCCAGCTTTCAAACCCATCATCAACAACGAGGTGGACGTTTGCTAGGATTTAGTACCAAAGGCGCTGCCAACTATGTCCAGTTTCAGTTCCAAGATTCCGACTGGTTACTATTTGGCAGTGAAACCACTGGACTTTCCCCCGATGTGTTGGAGATTTGCACCGCAACGGTTTATATTGCCATGGATGAGCCGGGGGTGAGAAGTTTGAATCTGTCCGTGAGTGTTGCCGTCAGTTTATTTGAGGCACGCCGACAACTAGGTTATTTAGGTAAAAACCTGAAACTGGAAGGTTGATATTGCGTTAATCGCATAATTCAGCCTCATCTGATAAGTTTTTTTTATAAATGACCGGATTAAATTGCCCCCCGACAGTGATAGATTTTATTCATCTAAACCCGGGATTTTTTACCGTTCCAAAAACGGCTAAAAGCCTTGATTGGCGTTAGTTTGGGGTTCTTAGCTGCTGATTTTTATTAAGCTGGCAAGCTGATCCCCAGAAATTAACCGGCCCAGATCAAGTGTTGTATTTATGGTAAGAACTGGTGTAGATTTTCAACTGTACTCTTTGAATAGAGTTCAAATTATATTTTATTTAAGCACTTCGACCCTCAAGGGTTAATGTTTATCTATTTTTCAGGGTTCGACTTTGTATCTACTTTTCGTTTTGGTTGCCGAAATTGAAAAATCAAGGTAATCTGACGTAATCAAGATTGTTCTCGGTGATTTCAAGCGCTAATTAATGTGATTAACCTCACTGATATTAGATTCTTGAGCAGTTCGAGGACAGTAAGCACGCTTCTCCATAGGAGGTCGTTCTTTGAAAGGAACAATTCCAAATCATGATCAACCTGTTGCTATGCCTAATTTAGATTTAGATTCAGATCAGACTACAACAGGCCAGACCAAACAAAAGGCCGTATACTCTGGTAGTCATAAGGTTTATACCTCCGTCGCGTTTCTCGGTTTAGCCATTGCTTCGGGCGTCCTCATGCCTAAAGCCAATGATCGCGCTATGGCTACAGAGTTATCTAATTCTGAGTCAAGTCCCACGATGCAATCTCCTGGGCCGATGGCTGCATCTTCTCAGGTCGGAGAAAATTCAACCGCCGCCCGACAAGCAGCCAAATCGGATTGGCAGCCGTCTCTGTTGCGAACCATTTCCGGTCTAAATACCGACGAGAATGCCGTTAATAACCAGAGTCATTCCCAAGATTTAGGCCTGGAAAAACCGGAAAAAACTAGCGTAGAAGCATTTTCTACACCGGATTCTCGGTCAAGTGTGACCTCGGAATCCTTACCTGAATCAGCTACGCTGACGGAATCTCAAACCGAATTCAATCAGCAGATTCTTCCTTCTAGTAGGGTTGAAACCGAGCCCTCGGTGCAGATTTCCCCATCTCCTACTAACTCGAATCAGCAAGGAGATCAAACCAATAGGGCTTCCACCTCGGTTGATTCTAATTCTTTAGATACTCTCTCCCAAGAGATGTCTGGAGCCTTTGTGATTCCCAATGATGAGCGCGACCAAACCGTCTCGGAAGTTTATCAGGTGGGTTCTGGTGATACGTTAGCTCGAATTGCTAAAGCCCATAATGTTTCCGTAGATACCATTATCAAGGCGAATCAGCTAACTGATCCTAATGCTCTTAGTGTTAATCAAAGTCTAAAAATCCCTAAGCAACTGGCGAGTAGTTTTTCTAGCAATCCCTCCTCTGTAGCAACGAATCCCTGGCAAGACTCTCAGATTCGTCCAGATGCTTTTTCCTCTCCACAACAAACTTCTGCAACAACAGAATTTGGCCCTTTAGCAGGAAGATTACCCCAATCAGTGCTTCCGGCGGTAATTTCCTCAGAACTCAGAAGTAATGGTTCAACTGCCTATCTTCCAGGGGAAGATGTTACTGATCTGAGTTCGGTGCCTACCAATAGCACTTTAAATCAACTATCGCTAAACCAACTGGCTAACCGTGCGATTAATGCGGTAGAGTCTGATACTCCCGTAGCAACCGCGGCCGTGGCGATTCCCGTTGATTCAAAATTTACCTCCCTTTCTGAACAGATCGCGGTTCAAGAGGTTTCTGTCCACAAGTCAGAAGCCGTCAGCAAATTGTATACTGATCGCCTGAGATCCGAAGTAGCACGGCTGCGCGAAGATTATCAGGTTCAGAGTGAATATCAGGTAACAAACGTATCCCTAGAACAGACTGAACAGCCAAAGTTTGAAGCCTTAACCTCTGGGATTAAGACTGGGGAACATCGGAAAAAACTGGTTAATCCTGAGTTTAATCCTCAAGCCTATTCCTATGAACAGGCAAATCAAACGGAACAGAACTTATCTGTGGAACAGTTGGCTCAATTGCCTCCGAATGCAGTTACGTCCCCAGCATCTCAACTCCAACCTGCATCCAGACGTTCTATGGTGGCTACTGCCCCCATCGGTTCTAATGCTTACGATCCCTTGAATAACCAGGCTTTGGGTAAGATGGTTTCCCCACAGTTGCCTCCTTTGTCTGGGCCAGATACTTACTTACCCAGTGGTTCTATGCGCTTTAATGGCTATATTTGGCCAGCAGCAGGTATTCTCACCTCTGGTTATGGTTGGCGCTGGGGACGAATGCACAGTGGGATTGATATTGCCGGGCCGATTGGCACTCCGATTGTGGCCGCTGCCCCTGGGGTAATTTCCTACGCTGGATGGAATGATGGCGGCTATGGCAATTTAGTCGAAATTGAACATCCCGACGGCAGTTTAACGGTTTACGCCCATAATGATCGCATCCTGGTCAACGAAGGCCAAAAAGTGGCTCAAGGGGCGCAAATCGCCGAGATGGGAACCACCGGTCGCAGTACAGGGCCCCATTTGCACTTTGAAATTCATCCCAATGACCAAGGTGCAATTAACCCGATGGCTGTCCTACCTCCAGAAAGTTCTGCGGTGTCGCAAAATTATTAGGGTGTTTAGCTGTTAACCGTTTAGGTGTCAAGCGAGCGAGTATCCC
>DMPJ01000458.1 GCA_003456035.1 Planktothrix sp. UBA8402 | reverse complement strand
ATTCAGATGTATTTGCTTCCCTGATTTCTACGATTTACCCATTTGGTTTACCGATTGAAGACACACTTTTTAACCATTAAGATGATCATAGATCGGAATCAGGATTTTGCCCAGAGATAAATCCAAATATTTACATTTAGGGTGTTATTTTATTCAGAAAATAGCAATTTTATCAAGATTGTGTAAAAATTAAATCTCGGTATTGACAATAATTCGATTTTAGTGTATAATTTTAAACTTTGCATAGCAGTATTCAAGGTAGTTAGGCGATCAACAAGACTGCCAAACTCGATCAGACTTTCCCTCAAAATTTCTATAGCAAGATAGCAAGATTGCTATACATCCTAGCGAGCGAGGACGCTCGCACTACCGCTTGTTTTGAGCGTCCTTGCTCGCTTGTTTTGATCAAGAATAGTCAACCTCTGACAGAAACCGGGTTTCTTGGATCGACTAACGCAGTCTTAAAAATACGGTTGCGTGTTGAATATTCCCGACACGATCACTACTACTAATGGTAAACGATCGCAAATTATCAAAAAACGGTTTAGCCGAAAGTTCTACTAACTTAAACAAAGGGAATTGTTGATTTAAAAAATTTCGACTGGTTAGCCAATTTAGATAGAAATAACCATCATTTGTTTGCGGTAAAACTTCAATACTAGCCTTAAAGTCGGGATTTTGAGTAATAATATTTTCCGTTTTTGCCAAGTCTAAAGCCTCATCCATTGCTTCCACAGAAGTTGTAAAAATTTCATATTTCCCTACGGTTGAATGTACTCCTTTTGCATTAGCTTCAATTAATCTAGTTTGGGTTTTGGCTTGATCTTTTTTCTCCAAAACTATAGGGGTTAATTTTGTCCAAGCCGAAAGGGTATTATTATTAAGATTAAATGATCCCAGACTATAGCCTTGTGCTGTCGCTATTTGATCTAAATTTTCAATAGCTAGATTAGCATTTTCTGAACGTTCTGCAACAAAAACCCAATCCCATTTTTCATTGCTATGGGGAACTACAGCTAAAGCATATTCTCCAGTCACCCAACTGAAAATATCTTCAGGTAAATCTAAACCCCATAAACTTTTAATTACGGCTATTGGTTGGCTAATAAATTGTTCTAAAGCTCGATTTGCGGAAACAATTTCAGAGAAATCTGTCCAGAGTTGATTTAAGTCTTTTCCCGCAATTAATAACGGACTATTGGAACTAATATATTTTAACACTTCTACGGGTTGAGAAAATGCCGGAGATGGGTTAGTTGTATCTTCCTCTACGGTAGCAATTAACGCCGTTTCCGCTAATAATCCTTGAGAATTAATCCCTAAAGATACTGCTAAACTAGGTTGTTGACCGATAAATTCGTCGGTTTGGTCAGTCACTAATTGCCAATCTCCTAAATTAAAGAATCCAAACCCAACTCCCCCTGGTTTTAATTCTTGTAAGGCTTTTTGATAGGATTCAGATTGACTTAAATTCAGATTGGCTTGTACAGTATTTAAGGCTTCTTTCATCACTTTGGGATAGTTAGCAAATAACACAAAGCGATCGTTAATAGTAGCCATAACTAAAGTCGGTGCATCATCAATATTCCCGGCAAATGGTCGGCGATAAGTAAGTTTAACTCCTCGATATTGATCATCAACAATATCTAAACCAGCATCAACTTGTTTTTGCCAAAATTTATCTAAAACCTCTTGACTTTTTTGAGAATCTTTTGTTGATAAGGCGACAAAATATCCTGGTTGCTGACCATTATTTGGCAACCGATCCAGATCAGGGGTAATTAAGGCCCAAGTAATTTCATTCCCTAACCAGGGTTGAATATCCCGCCCATAATTTAACCCGGTATTTGTTAACAGACTTTCTTTAATTGGGTTCAGTTGAATCCGATTATTATTACTTTTTTGAGAAAAGGTTAAAATCTTTCCTACTGATTCTAACCGATCTGGATTTACTAATAATGAAACCATTGCCGGGGCTGTCCGAGGCACAAACATTGCCGCCTCCGGTGCTGTTTTTGTGCTACCTGTTACTAAGGTGGCGGGGTTTTGACCCGATAACCAATAAAAACCCCCAATTCCCAGGAGTCCCAAAACGACTATACTAATAACCAAAATCTTAGGAAATGAGCGTCTTTTCATAAGTTTAACAGTTGAGCGAATAACATTGCCAGATGGAAGTTCCTTCTCTATTATCGGTTAATTGTGTCTAATTGATACAGATCAGAAGGATTAAAATTAAGTTAAGTTTAAAAAATATCCTTTCCCCCTATAATTATCTTAGATGATCAATATTATCTGAAATTTCCCATGCTCACACAAATTGATTCTAAACCCCTTCGTTGGCAAAAAACTCGATATTCGCCATTGACTAGACAATTGGATGTATTCACCGCCTGCGGATTATTTATGTTCTTTTTGTGGTGGGATAAAACCTTAGCTAATCAAACAAATCAACAGAAACAAAAACGAGCAGCTTGGTTAGTTAAAACTTTGTTAGAGTTAGGGCCAACTTTTATTAAAATTGGTCAAGCCTTATCAACAAGAGCCGATATTTTACCATTAGAATATGTTGAAGAATTAGAAAAATTACAGGATCAAGTTCCCCCTTTTAGTCCTGATGAAGCGGTCGCTATTATTGAAGCAGAATTAGGCAATTCTTTATTTACATTATATCGAGATTTTGATGAACAACCCCTAGCCGCTGCCAGTTTAGGACAAGTTCATAAAGCTAGACTACACACGGGAGAAGATGTAATTGTCAAAGTCCAGCGTCCTGGTTTAAAACAATTATTTGATTTAGATGTACAAGCGGTGCGACGGATAATTCAGTTTTGTCAAAATCATTTTAGTTGGTCAAAACTTTATAATTTGGATGAGTTATATAATGAGTTTTTTATGATTTTATATCAAGAAATTGATTATATTAAAGAAGGGAAAAATGCTGAAAGATTTAGAGAAAATTTTAAAAACTATCCTGGTATTCTGGTTCCTAAAATTTATTGGAAATATACCACCCATAAGGTTTTAACCATGCAATATTTACCAGGAATTAAAGCTGATGATCGAGATAAATTACTAGCTTATGGAATTAATCTTAAACGAATCAATCAGTTGGGGATTTGTTGTTATTTAAAACAGATTCTTCAGGATGGTTTTTTCCAAGCTGACCCTCACCCGGGAAATATTGCGGTTAGTGTTGATGGAAACTTGATTTTTTATGATTTTGGCATGATGGCAGAAGTTAAAGCTTTAGCTAAGGATCAGATGATTAAAGCCTTTTTTGCGGTATTAAAAAAAGATACTGATGTGGTATTAACTACTTTAGTTGATATTGGATTAATTGAACCTGTATCTGATATGAAACCTGTTAGAAAAATGGTCAAGTTTTTATTAGAAGAATTTACAGAAAAACCCGTTGATTTTCAGATGTTTAATCAAATTAAAGAAGAAATTTATATCATGTTTGAACAGCAACCCTTCCGTTTACCTGCTCAAATGATGTTTATTTTAAAGTCTTTAACTACCTTGGATGGTCTAGCTAGAACTTTAGACCCTAAATATAGTTTAGTCGCTTGCGCTGAACCTTTTGTCAAGAGTTTAACGATTTCTCAAGGACGGGGTAATTCAGTTGGAGAATTAGCAAAACAGGCGCGAGATTTTATTAAGTTTAGATTACAACAACCAAGTAAAACAGAGGTTTTAATCCGTCGTTTAGAAGAACGTTTGGAAGAAGGCGAGTTACAAATTAGGGTCAAGTCTGTGGAAAGCGATCGCGCTTTAAGACGGATTAATTTAGCGATTAAAACTTTAATTTATATCTGTTGGACAGGATTTACTTTAATTGCCGGGGCGATTTTATTAATTGGAAATTATCAAGGATGGGCGGTTTTTGTCTTGGTTTTATCATTATTTGGGTTATGGATGTCGGTGCGATCGCTCTTTAATTTGGCTATTCGAGAACGGTTAGATCGAATTGCAGAAAGTTAAGGGTTAAATCGTCCAATCTTCTATTAATAAATTTGGTATTTTTTCAAAATCTTTGCGGTTACGAGTGACTAAAATTCCTTGTTGAGATAGAACAATAGAAGCAATTTTTAAATCTTGTGTTCCTATTCTAATTTTTTGACGTTTCATTTCTTTATAACAGTTACAAGCTTGCTGATCAAAATCAAGGACATGAATATTTTGAAAAAATTTCACTGTTTCCCCTAAATTTATATAAGCTTGTACGAAACCATCAACTGATTTTACTCTTCCGATCATATCTAATCTTCCTCTCACTTGTTCTTCTAATGTAATAATAGTAACCGCACGATGCTCAATGTTAATATTACTAAGCCGCGCTAGAACTTGGGGATGCTGTCTTTGAAACAAAGAGATATGATCAGTATCCAATACCCATAAACTCATAATTATTCCTCCTCTGCATCAATTTCGTTACGATAATCTTGAATAGCTTGTAAAAATTCATCAAACTGAGGATCATCTTTAAACATTCCTGCAAATTTCATCCAAGGATCTTCACGTTTAGGAAGTTCAATTTCTAAATTAACAATTTCCGTATCCTTTAAAAAATCTTGGAGACGCCGAGATAACTTCTTAATAGCTTCTTCTCGACTATTTCCAGATGCTTTTAAACTGGGATATTTCAAGACAAACGTTTGATATTTACCATTTTTGAGTTGTTTAATTCCAATGTCATAATTTAATTTATTCCCAAGATGGATTAGGGGAGGAGAGTTAGTTACCATTATACAATTCAACCTCAATACTATCTTGATTTTAACAATTTTATTGAATTTAGTCAAGAATCGGCGATCGCTCTTTAATCTTGCTATTCGAGAATGGTTAGTTTGAAATTTTTAGTATAATATGTAAAAATACAGTTCAACTACTTACCAAAATCAGGAAATTATCATAATGCCACCTATCCCCATTCCCCCAGAACCCGGCCAAGAATCCGTTTGGAATTATCCCCGTCCTCCTCGTTGGGAAGATGTAAACCAACCGATTAAAGTAATATTTAATGGGATGATTCTAGCCGAAACCCAACGGGCAAAACGAGTCTTAGAAACCAGCCATCCTCCGGTATATTATATTCCGCCCGAAGATATTAAATTAGAGTATTTACAACCCACTTCTCGCAGAAGTTGGTGTGAATGGAAGGGAGCTTGTAGTTATTATAATATTACAGTTGGTGACAAACAGGCTGTTAATGCGACTTGGAGTTATTTGACTCCGGTTCCTGAGTTTATTGATATTCAAAATTATTATAGTTTTTATGCTAGTTTAATGGAGGCTTGCTATCTGGGAGATGAGTTAGTCCAAGCCCAAACTGGCGATTTTTATGGGGGTTGGATAACTCAAAATATTGTCGGGCCATTCAAGGGAGAACCCGGAACAATGGGGTGGTAATTTAAAGCAGTTTTTACAAAAGATTTGATCACAATTAATGTTATTTTAGCCTGTATTAACTGTTAACCTACAACCGATACCCCTTTCTGGTATCCTTGAACTTATATTAAGAAGTGATCAAATTATTGGGAATTGAGAGTATATCTCAAAACCCAATTGATTGTAAACGGTATTATCCATTTAGGTTAGGCTATGGATTTTTCGACTTTTGCAGCCCAGTTAAATGCTGGGGTTATTTGGCCAGAGGGGATTGTAATTATCACCCTGCTGGTGGTGTTAGTGGGTGATTTAATTGTCGGGCGGAGTAAATCTTCCCTATGGACACCTTATGTGGCGATCGCAGGTTTACTAATTTCCGTTGGGGTGTTGTACACTCAATGGGATAATACGAATACCATCGGCTTTTTAGGTAGTTTTAATGGCGATGATCTCAGTATTGTGTTTCGAGGAATTATTGCAGTAAGTTCAGCCGTTACCATTTTAATGTCGATTCGCTACATTGAACAGACGGGAACTGCCTTAGCGGAATTTATCGCCATTCTATTAACAGCAACCCTAGGGGCAATGTTCCTATCGGGTGCTAATGAATTAGTCACAATTTTTGTCGCCTTAGAAACCCTAAGTATCTCCTCTTATCTATTAACAGGATATACCAAACGTGACCCTCGTTCCAACGAAGCCGCGTTGAAATATCTATTAATTGGAGCCGCCAGTTCCGCCGTATTTCTTTATGGTTTATCCCTATTATATGGACTCTCCGGCGGCCAAACCAATTTAACCGAAATTGCCCAGGTTTTAGCCCAATCTAAAGGTGAATCTTTAGGGGTAATTATCGCTTTAGTTTTCGTGATTGCCGGAATTTCTTTTAAAATTTCTGCTGTTCCTTTTCACCAATGGACACCGGACGTTTATGAAGGTTCACCGACACCCGTTGTGGCATTTTTATCCGTCGGTTCCAAAACGGCTGGATTTGCCCTAGCTATTCGTTTACTAATTAACGCTTTTCCCTCCGTTGCTGATGAATGGAGGCTTGTGTTCACCGCCTTAGCCCTCCTGAGTATGATCTTAGGAAACGTAGTCGCCTTGGCGCAAACAGGCATGAAACGGATGTTAGCCTATTCTTCCATTGCTCAAGCTGGGTTTGTGATGATTGGGTTAATTGCCGGAACTGAAGCGGGATATTCCAGCATGGTATTCTACCTGTTGATTTATCTATTTATGAACTTGGGCGGCTTCATTTGTGTGATTCTATTCTCCTTAAGAACGGGAACAGATCAAATTAGTGAATATAGCGGATTATATCAAAAAGATCCCCTATTAACCCTGTGTTTAAGTATTTGTCTATTATCCCTGGGCGGTATTCCTCCCTTAGCTGGATTTTTTGGCAAAATTTATCTGTTTTGGGCAGGTTGGCAAGCGGGTTTATATGGCTTAGTTTTGTTGGGGTTAGTTACCAGTGTGATCTCGATTTATTACTATATTCGAGTCGTGAAAATGATGGTGGTCAAAGAACCCCAAGAAATGTCTGATGTGGTTAAAAACTATCCCGCAGTGCAGTGGAATTTACCCGGAATGCGTCCCCTACAAGTGGGTTTAGTTTTAACTTTGGTAGCTACTTCTTTATCGGGTATTTTATCAAATCCGTTATTTACCTTATCCACCAATGCTGTTACTCATAGCACCATGTTTGACAGTGTATTGGTGAAGACCAAAACCGTTGCTCATCTAACAAAATCTCCGTTAATTTCCCAACAAGATTAGATCCCCCTAAATCCCCC
>DMPJ01000309.1:8023-10748 GCA_003456035.1 Planktothrix sp. UBA8402 | reverse complement strand
AAAATTTTTAGTTACCGCCGGAGTTTCGGCGGCTAGTACCATCTTTTTAAAAGGATGTTTAGGCAACCCACCTGAACCCACAGCTAAGACAGGAAATTCACCTGCGATAACTAAAGTTCCGGCAGTTAATATTAGTCCAGAACAAGCTCCAGAAGTGGCAACAATTAAACTAGGTTTTATTCCGATTGTGGAATCTGCCCCCTTAATTATTGCCAAAGAAAAAGGCTTTTTTGCTAAGTATGGAATGAGCGATGTTGAAGTTTCCAAACAGTCAAACTGGGCTTCAGCAAGGGATAACGTTACCATTGGCTCAGGTGGAGGCGGAATTGATGGCGGACAGTGGCAAATGCCCATGCCCCATTTAATGACAGAAGGCATTATTACCGGGGGCAAAAAAGTCCCCATGTATGTCTTAGCTCAATTAAATACAAATGGCAATGGTGTCGCTATTGCTAATACCCATTTAGGGAAAGGAATAGGCTTAGATATTAAAGGCGCCGCCGAATATATTCGCAGTTTTCCAACTACCACTGGACGCAAATTTAAAGCTGCTTATACCTTCCCAAATGTTAACCAAGATTTTTGGATTCGCTATTGGTTAGCTGCGGGTGGAATCAACCCAGATGTTGATATTGATTTGATCGCAGTTCCTCCGGCAGAAACCCTTCAGGGAATGAGAAATGGAACGATGGATGCCTTTAGTACAGGCGACCCCTGGCCCTATCGAATTGTTAGCGAGAATATCGGTTTTATGTCCTGTTTAACAACTGAAGTTTGGCCGTTTCATCCCGAAGAATATTTAGCCATTCGTGCCGACTGGGTTGACAAATATCCCAAGGCAACAAAAGCCCTATTAAAAGGGTTAATGGAAGCCCAACAATGGTGTGATAAACCGGAAAATCGAGCCGAATTAGTCACGATAGTTTCTGGACGGAATTATTTTAATGTGCCTCCAGAAGTTCTGACTGGGCCCTTCCAAGGAAACTATCAGATGGGAGATGGAAAACCTGCCATTCAAGACTTTAATAAAGGGCCGTTATATTGGAAAGATCCAATTGGCAATGTTTCCTATCCCTATAAAAGTCATGATTTATGGTTCTTAACTGAAAGTATCCGTTGGGGTTTCCATAATAACAAAATTCAAGATATTGCCCAAGCAAAAGCCATTGTCGATAAGGTAAACCGGGAGGATATTTGGCGAGAAGCAGCGAAAGAAGCCGGGTTTACTGCTGATATTCCCGCTTCGACTTCAAGAGGTGTGGAAAAGTTCTTTGATGGGATTACTTTTGATCCTAAAAAACCAGAAGCCTATCTTCAAAGTTTAACCATCAAAAAAGCCTAGAAAGGATCATCTTTCTATTTTCTTCACTAATAACTGATAATCCAGATATTTGATTACTAATAAAGGAGTTTTAACCAAATGACAAGTACAGCCAAAAAAAGAACTAACGGAAATAGCTTTGTTGACAATTTGGGCGAATATTGGAAAAAGAACTCGCAAAATATTATTCTTCCCTTAATGGGAACTTTAGGTTTTTTAATAGTTTGGCAACTTTTTTCTTTATCAGGAATTACCCGTTTACCAGGGCCATTAAGTGTCGTAACTAATGAACAAACCCGAATTTTATTAATGTATCCTTTCTATGACCGGGGAGGATTAGATAAAGGCTTATTTTGGCAAACTTTAGCCAGTTTAGGACGGGTGGCTCAAGGTTATTCAATTGCTGCTATTATTGGTATTAGTGTGGGGGTTTTAGTAGGAACAAATCCGATTTTAGATAAAGCATTAGATCCCCTATTTCAGTTTTTAAGAATGGTAGCTCCTTTGGCCTGGGTTCCGATTGCCTTAGTCGCCTTTCAAAAAAACCAACCCGCCGCTATCTTCGTGATTTTTATTACCTCCGTTTGGCCGATTTTAATTAATACCAAAGAAGGCGTTAAACAGATTCCCGATGATTATAATAACGTTGCCAAAGTGTTGCAATTATCTCGTAAAGAATATTACTTAAATATTCTGTTTCCTTCCGCCTTACCTTACATTTTTAGTGGATTAAGAATTGCCGTAGGTTTAGCTTGGTTAGCGATTATTGCCGCCGAAATCGTGATGTCCGGTATCGTCGGAATTGGTTTCTTTATCTGGGATGCTTACCAACAAAACTACATCAGCGACATTCTTTTAGCCGTCGTTTATATCGGTGCTGTAGGTTTAATTTTAGACCGAGGTATTGGCTACATTCAACAATTAATTGTCCCCGGCGAAAAAAAGTAGGGTGCGTAAGCGCAGCGCACGCACCATCAACCATCAACCTTAAACCATTAATCATAACTTAACACCAACCATCAACCCTAAACGATTAATCAGGAGTTAACATCATGTCAAAACCCTTAATAGAAGTCGAACAAATTGATAAAGTCTTTAACTTAGCCGGAGGCGGTCAATATATAGCGCTCAAAGGCATTGATTTAAAAATAGAAAAAGGTGAATTTGTCACCTTGATTGGACACTCTGGCTGTGGAAAATCAACCTTATTAAATATGGTCGCTGGGTTAGATTTACCCTCAGAAGGAATAGTTACTATTGAAGGTCAAAAAATTACCAAACCAGGGCCAGATCGAATGGTAGTATTTCAAAACTATTCTTTATTACCCTGGCGAACAGTCCGAGAAAATATTGCTTTAGCAGTAGATTCCGTGATGAAAGGATTACCCTTAGCAGAACGAAAAA
>DMPJ01000309.1:6000-7978 GCA_003456035.1 Planktothrix sp. UBA8402 | reverse complement strand
CGATCGCTCGCGCCTTAGCATTACGCCCCAAATTATTGTTATTAGATGAACCATTTGGAGCCTTAGACGCCTTAACACGGGGTAATCTTCAAGAACAATTAATGAAGATTTGCCAAGACAATCAAATCAGTGCCTTAATGGTGACTCACGATGTCGATGAAGCCGTGTTACTGTCTGACCGAATTGTGATGTTAACTAACGGCCCCGAATCCAAAATTGGGCAAATTTTAGAAGTAGATATTCCTCGCCCCCGTCAACGGATGCAAGTGGTAGAACATCCCAGTTATTATCGCTTGCGGAGTGAAATGATCTATTTTCTCAATCAACAAAAACTAATCAAAAAAATGCGGGCGAAAAAGAATAAAGTCTTAGCCCGTCATGGCCTAGAAAAAATTAATTTAGAATTCGGTTTTGTTCCCCTCACCGCCTGCGCCCCCCTCGCCGTAGCTAAGGAATTGGGATTTTTTGAAAAACACGGCCTCGATGAAGTCAATCTCGTCCGAGAAACCAGTTGGCGCGGCATCAGTGATGGCATCGCCGGAGGCTATTTAGACGCGGCTCAGATGCCCTCTGGGATGCCTCTGTGGATGACTTTGGGAGGGGATGACACCCAACCCATAACGGTGATTACAGCCCTTAACATGACCCGCAACGGCAACGCCATCACCCTCGCCCGTCGCTTCTATGACCAAGGGATTTACACCCTGGCCGACTTCAAACAGATGTTGTTACAATCCCCAGGACAACAGCATCGGATGGGGGTGGTGCATCCCAGTTCCATGCACAACCTGTTACTGCGCTATTGGTTAGCGTCTGGGGGTATTGACCCTGACCATGACGTGGAACTGTTGACCATTCCTCCTGCCCAAATGGTGGTGGACTTACGCGCTGGCACTATTGACGGGTTCTGTGTCGGGGAACCTTGGAACCTGCGGGCGATGATGGAGGATGTCGGGTTTACCGTAGCGACGGACTTGGAAATCTGGCCGGGACACCCGGGAAAAGTCTTAGGCGTGCGGGAAGACTGGGCCGCAGCCTATCCTAATACCCATATTGCCTTAATAAAAGCACTATTAGAGGCTTCGGCCTATTGCGCTAACTCAGAAAATGCCAATGAAATTCAGCAAATTTTGGCCCAACGTCAATATCTGGGAACTCGCCCCGAATATATTCAGTTAGCTGACCCCAATGATGCAGCCTGCAACATGGATGAACCCATGCGTCAATATGCCCATCATCAATTTTTTGGTCAAGGCGTCAACCGTCCCAGCCGCACCGAACAGCTTTGGCATATTGTCCAGATGGCCCGTTGGGGACATACTCCCTTCCCTCGCAACTGGGTGGAAATTTTAGAACGGTTATGTGCGGTGGGTGCTTTTAGTACCGCAGCCCGGGAATTAGGACTTTCTGAAATTAGTTATAGTCGGGGCGCGATTCAATTATTTGATGGCACAAAATTTGACACCGAAGATCCCATTGGTTATCTGAATAGTTTGCAGATTAAACGGGATTTTACCGTTACTGAAGTTGTCTTAGATTATCCTCGCTTGAAAACTGCTTGACTTCAGAAACCGGGTTTCTAATCTTAAAATCGTGAAATTTAAAATTCAGGAAATATCAACCATGACTACTGCTAAAACTTCTGCTTCTACCTTTGGTAAAAAGTTTACTAAAACATCCCCAGGGAAAACTGAACCTTATTTAGTCTTTGATCATGTTTCTAAGGTTTATCCCACTGCTAAAGAGCCTTACATAGTTTTAAAAGATGTTAATCTCTCGATTGATGAAGGGGAATTTATTTGCTTAATCGGACATTCTGGTTGTGGAAAGTCTACTTTATTAAATATGGTGTCTGGGTTTAATATTCCTTCTCAGGGGAAAGTAACATTGCGATCGCAACCTATTTTAAAACCTGGCCCCGACCGGATGGTGGTATTTCAAAACTATGCTTTATTACCTTGGCGGACGGTGTTTGAAA
>DMPJ01000309.1:5840-5974 GCA_003456035.1 Planktothrix sp. UBA8402 | reverse complement strand
AGTGATTATCAGAAGCAGCCGAGAAAAAACCCCCTCAAATTTCGGGAGGAATGAAACAACGAGCCGCCATTGCCCGGGCTTTAGCTATTCGTCCAAAAGTGTTAATATTAGATGAACCTTTTGGAGCTTTGGAT
>DMPJ01000309.1:0-5811 GCA_003456035.1 Planktothrix sp. UBA8402 | reverse complement strand
GATTACCCATGATATTGATGAAGCATTATTCCTTGCAGATCGATTAGTGATGATGACAAATGGCCCCTCAGCAACCATTGGAGAAATCCTAGAAATTCCCTTTGAACGTCCCCGCGATCGCACTCAAATTATGGAAGATCCCGAATATTATAACCTCAGAAATTATGCCCTCGATTTTCTCTATCGTCGGTTTGCCCATGACGATGAATAATCAAGTATCTGCATTAGCAGTTAGCAGTTAGTAGTTGTCAGTTATCAATTAGCAGTTAGCAGTTATTAGTTTTGTAGTGCCAGCGTCCTCGCTGGCTGGCGAAATAGGATTAGAAACTGGTAACTGCTAACTGATAACTGATTTAAGAGAGTTTAACTAAATCCTCATGACTATTTGTGATCAAATATTTATTCTGTAATGCGATAGTTTCTAAAGTAGGAATATTACTGCTATTTTCTAATAAAAACTGTAAAAAAGTTTCAGCAATAATAGATAATTGCTTCCCTTCCAAATGAGTTACATACCAACGCAGATGAATAGGAAAATGCTGCACATCTAAAATAGCAAGTTCTCCCATAAGTTGTTCCGCAATTAAAGTATGTTTAGACAAAACTGAAAGTCCTAAACCTCCGGCAATTCCTTGTTTAATCGCCTCATTACTGCCTAATTCTAACCTAACTTTCACCGCAACTTTATAACGGTCAAATAAGTTTTGAATTGCCAGTCGTGTTCCCGAACCCTGTTCTCGCATAATAAAAGGTTCTCCCGCTAAAGATTTAATCGGAATATTTTTTTCTCCCACCAAAGGATGATCCCGTCGCGCCACCACTACTAAAGGATTATCCAAAAAAGGTTGACTTGATAAAGCAATATCTTCAGGCGGTTGACTCAGAATATACAAATCATCTTGATTATCTTGCATTCGTTGAATTAAAGTAGCATGATTTGTCACCTGTAAAGCAATATCAATCCCAGGATATTGTTGACAAAAATAACCCAATAATCTGGGAACAAAATATTTAGCCGTTGACACAACTCCTAACCGTAACCGACCTTGTTTTGTACCTTTTAATGCCGCAATTTGCATCTCTAAATTATCCAACTGTTCAAAAATATTTTGACAAGTTGCTAATAACCCTTCCCCCGCTTCAGTCAGATATAATTGCTTGCCAATTTGTTCAAATAATGGTAAACCCAGGTTTTGAGTTAGTTGTTTAACTTGGGTTGAGACCGTTGGCTGGGTAATCATCATTTCTTCGGCGGCTTTAGTGAAACTACGATGACGGGCCACCGCCTCGAATACCTTCAGTTGGTGTAATGTTGCCTGCCTCAAGACTCTATTCCTCCTTTTACCCAATATTTGATGGTTTTCGTGATTTTTATTATAGAGATAAGTCTATAATTTAATATTATTACATATAATTTTAGCAATATAATCAACTAAGATCAAACAATTCTGTAAAACCCCTGCCAGTCAAGAGGTTTAGCTTATATTAGATTGAATAATAGCCATGATTTGATTAATCAATCCAATAGGCAAGAGGCAATAGGCAATAGGCAATAGGTAATAGGTAAATACTTACTGTGAGCTTTCAAGAATGTCCTAATAGATGCGGCAACTGCTATAGAATGCAGTACAGCTTAGTGGAGTGGGGTTTTCGACGGCGTTGCAATTCCGGGATAAAAATTTTTCTGTTAGGTATTGCGATCGCTAGGAGGGTAGTGGTAGTCTTGTTCATTAAGAAAAATCAATGGCTAATTGCAAAATAATAGCTAAAAAACAATAACACCCTATCATCCTCTCTATGCAAGTCTTTAATCAGATCAACTTTAACAACCTACGCGGTGATTTATTTGGGGGACTGACCGCCAGTATTGTTTCCTTACCCCTAGCCCTAGCCTTCGGGGTAGCCTCTGGAGTCGGCCCGGTTGCAGGTCTTTATGGTGCAGTCTGTATCGGCTTGTTTGCAGCTTTATTTGGTGGCACACCGACGTTAATTTCCGAACCCACTGGCCCAATGACCGTGGTAATGACCACCATTGTTGCGAGTTTCATGGCCAAAGACCCCGATAACGGTTTGGCTATGGCCTTTACCGTGGTGATGATTGCCGGGTTATTTCAAATTGTTTTTGGGGTATTCAAACTGGGTAAATATATTACCCTGATGCCCTACAGCGTGATTTCAGGCTTTATGTCAGGGATTGGGATCATTTTAATTATCTTACAAATCCCGCCGTTTTTAGTACAAGCCACACCCAAAGGGGGAGTATTAGGAACAATTCAAAACCTCCCCCAATTATTAGCCAATATTAATCCCGTAGACGCCACCTTAGCCGCGTTAACCATCGGGATTATCTTCTTAATGCCCTCCAAATTTAAACGAATTGTTCCCCCTCAATTAGTTGCATTAGTGATTGGAACATTAGTTTCCTTAATCTTCTTTCAAGGAGTAGATATTCGGCGAATTGGTGAAATTCCCACGGGACTCCCTACCTTACAAATGCCTGTATTCAGCTTCGACCAAATGACAATCATGTTTGTCGATGGGGTGATGTTAGGAATGTTAGGTTGTATTGACACGTTATTAACGGCCGTCATTGCTGATAGTGTTACCCGCACTCAACACGATTCTAATAAAGAATTGATTGGTCAAGGAATTGCTAACATTGTTTCGGGAATTTGTGGGGGATTACCAGGTGCTGGGGCGACCATGGGAACCGTTGTTAATATTCAATCCGGGGCAAAAAGTGCCTTATCGGGGATTACTCGGGCGTTAATTTTATTAGTTGTAATTTTAGGAGCAGCGAGTCTAACCCAAAATATTCCGATGGCAGTTTTAGCCGGAATTGCCCTAAAAGTCGGGATTGATATTCTCGATTGGAGTTTCCTCAAACGCGCCCATGCCGTTTCCCTGAAAGGGGCAATGATTATGTATGGCGTGATGTTATTAACCGTATTTGTTGACCTGATTGTGGCGGTAGGTGTGGGGGTATTTATTGCTAATATTCTCACAATTGAACGCTTGAGTGATATGCAGGGTCAAGACGTCAAAGCCATCACCGATGAAGATGATGCTATTGTGATGAGTGAGGAAGAAAAACAATTACTCGCCGCCGGGAAAGGTCGGGTATTGTTATTCTACCTCAGCGGCCCGATGATCTTTGGTGTTGCTAAAGCCATCTCCAGAGAAGAATCAATGATTCAAAATTATGATGTGCTAATTTTTGATTTGAGTGATGTTCCCATGTTAGGAGTAACTGCTTGTCTAGCCATTGAAAATGCCATTAAAGATGCGGTAGAAAAAGGCCGTCACGTCTTTATTGTCGGTGCAAAAGGTAAGATCAAAGAACGTTTGGAACGGTTCAAAATAGTAGATATGCTTCCCCCTCATCATCTGATGTTGGTGCGTCAAGAGGCATTACAGCAGGCTTTAACCTTGATTACCCTTCCGAGCACTGTTGAAACTCCTAATATTAACTCCAGTGATCCGCAATCACCGATTGTTACCCATCCTTCTTAATCAATCTTGACTTTTATAACATAACGGACGGGGACATTCCCACGGCTCGAATCCTATTTAATTCCAACCCAGTACGGGTGTCCTCACTCGCTAAGATTTATGATCAAAACCCCCTAAATATCCTGATAATCTAGCGAATGAGGACGTTTCCACGGCTTCCAACTTGTGATCCTAGGATTGCTGTTGGCGGGTTTTCGCTTTTTCTCGGTTTAGGGTATTGAAAATTGAGCAAAATTGAGTTATAATGATCAGTGGTTTGAAATAAAAACCCAGTCGCGGACGTAATTCAGTGGTAGAANNGGGTTCGAGTCCCATCGTCCGCTTAATGTTTTATTTGTTTTGCTTGAATTTTTGAGGTTAGAATTATGACCCAAATCTCATTAAAAACCCTTTATGATTCAGATTTTGCGCTTTGGGTTGAGGATACAGTTAACAAATTAAAAGCCAAAGATACTAAAGATTTAGATTGGGAAAATTTAATTGAGGAGATGGAATCATTGGGAAAAAGTCAACGTAAAACCGTGAGGAGTTTTTTATTCCGTTTATTAGAACATTTATTAAAACGGTGTTATGTTAACCTTCCTGAATGCTATCGAGGTTGGGAGATTGAAATTAGAAATTTTCGCCGGGAGTTGAAACAAGAATTTCAAGACTCTCCCAGTCTTAAAACCTTCATGTTAGAGATTTTAACAACATCTTATCAGGATGCTTTAGAATTTATGAAAGAAGATTATCCTGATGTTATTTTTCCCGATATTTGTCCGTTTCCCCAGGATGTAGAAGTTTTATTAACTCAGAATTTCTGGGAAACCAAATTATAAAGAAAACCAAGAAGCTGTTAAAAATTTAAACCCTAATAATTATCGGAAAAAACGAGATAATCCTAAAATTATCACTGAAATTAACAGGGGTAAACTACTAAGAAAAAAAGCTGGAGAAGCCATAAAGGAAAAATCGCCATGAGATTTAGGACGTTCGGGTTGGGCGGATAAAACACTCGCAGTAACGCCACTCATGGCTAACGCTGTACCAACAACACCAATGGTTGAATTGAGGTCGCGATCGCTTTTTGTTTGTTCAATACTAATAATTCCCTCGATCGTTTTAATCGCATTTTCTAATAGCTTAAATCCACTATTTAAACTTCTTAAATCAGATTTGGTTTGTTCTAAATATTTTTCTTCAACATAATCACTAAAAAACATTAAAAATTTTCGCGTTGCTTCTGAATTGAAGTTAAAGTCTAATTCAGCAATAGCGTCAACTCGTTTTTGATAATTCTTTAAATTCGTTTTAATCGTTGATTGTTGTTCTTCTAAACTACTTAATTGATTAGAATAAATTGATAATACTTTCAATATATCCGCTAATTCTTTCTGTAACTGGTTCAAATTCAACCGAGGTTGATCAACTTGTTGCGGTAAATTATTAACCGTTGTTTGAATAATAGGATAGGCTTTTTTTAGTTCAATTTTTAATTGACGACTTTGCCAATATGACCAAATAACCTTATTTCGATAGCGAAATAATTGCATAAGTTCAGGATAAATCCGTCTAACTTTTTCTTGAACCTCTAACAAGGAATTATTGTCTTTAGCATCAAATAAACAAATAATTAAATGTACAGAATCACAAGTTTGATGTTGATGGGATGGCGGTTTCCAAAGTTCATAAAAATGCGCTCCTAAAAATTCACCTGTTTGTTTTAAATCTCGTTCCCAATTCTCATCAGGAAATAAGTTAATTTGTTGATAACAATTTTTAGCTGTTTCTAAAGAATTTTGTTCATAAGAGGTTAACAAACCCCAAACAAACCAACTTTGTCCAATTGTTCCTTCACAGGAATTGAGTTGATTTTTAATCAGGGTTTTGCTTTCTGATAAACTTGTTAAAGGTTTAGGAGAAAGCTCATTTTCAGGGTTAAGGTCTATCTCTCCAGAACAGTCTATCTGTAACCCNNTGTCTACAACCATGGAGATGAGACAGTAAGGGTAAATATTCTCCTGCTTTTTCCTCAACACTTTTAATTTTGTTTAAAATTTCTGTATCAAGTTTTTCTCCATAAATTCGGGTGAAAAAATCCCTTCTATTTTCCTCAATTTTTGTGTCTAATTCTCCTAAACCTTCCCCTAAATCATAGAGAAATAAATCTACTGTCGGATAAATTAACTGTTCATTATCAACCATAATTCATTTTATCCCTATCATCAATCGTACTTGAAAAAAACCGCACGCATCAAAACCCCTAATAAAACACGCACCCAATAAAAATATTAAACACCCAACAATTTATTTTAA
>DMPJ01000311.1 GCA_003456035.1 Planktothrix sp. UBA8402 | reverse complement strand
AATCGGATCTATTCCATGGCTTTAATTCATGAAAAACTCTATCGTTCAACTAATTTAGAAAAAATTAATTTTGGCGATTATTTAGAAGATTTAATTGATAATTTATTTGAATCTTATAATATCCAAGCTGGTCGAATTGAGTTTCAACTCGATATTGAACCCGTTAGTTTGAATATTGAAACCGCTCAACCCTGCGGTTTAATTGTGAATGAATTAGTATCTAATACCTTAAAACACGCCTTTCCCAATGGTCGCTCAGGAATTGTTNNATCTGGGACTACACCAAAACCAGGAAGATAAAATTATTCTAACTGTTGGAGATAATGGCATCGGTTTTCCCGCCGGAGTAGACTTTAGAAATGTTGAATCCTTGGGAATGGAATTAGTTTGCACTCTCACCGAACAACTTGAGGGAACTATCACCCTAAACCTAGAAAACGGAACCTTATTTACCGTTAGTTTTTCCGAACTCCAATATCGACATCGGTTTTAATCGGAAGCAATTGTCGGGTGCGTGTATAGCTTCTCGCACGCACCAAAAGCCCGTCAACAGGGAAGCAATTGTAGGGTGCGTAAAAGCTTCTCGCACGCACCAACAGATTATCTATATACAACCAAACTTGATCATAATATGTTAATATAGTTAATAGGAAAAGAAGGGATAAAAATGGAAGCAATTAAAATTTTAATTGTCGAAGATGAATTGATCATTGCCAAAGGATTGGCGAGAAAATTAGAAAAACTAGAATATGTGGTGGTGGGGATTGCGTCCTCTAGTGTATCGGCATTACAAAAAGTGACAGAAACCCAACCGGATTTAATTTTAATGGATATTGTAATTAAGGGAGATTTAGATGGAATTGAAACGGCAAAAATTATTCAAGAAAAATTTAATATTCCAGTTATTTATGTAACCGCTTATGCTGATGATGAAACCTTGGAACGGGCTGAAAAAACGCAATCCTATGGATATATTCTGAAACCATTTAAGGAGCGAGAAGTTCATGCCGCGATTAAAATTGCCTTAAAAAAGCATCAAGCCTCCTTAGAAATGCAGCAGTCTTTAGAAGAAGCCCAATCGGTTAACGATGATAAATCGCGGTTTTTATCCATTGCTTCCCATGATTTAAAAACCCCATTAACAGCGATTCAAATGTCCGCCGGAATGTTAAAAGATTATAGTGAAAAATGGCCGGAAGATAAAAAGCAAAAACATTTAGATAGAATTCAAACCTCGGTGGAGAATATGAACAATCTTTTAGAAGATTTGTTAATATTAAGTCAGGGTGAATCTGGGAAACTAATCTTTAGTCCTGAACCCCTAGAAATTGTTGGATTTTGTCAAGCCATTATCGAAGAAATTAAACCCATTGCTAATCCTAAAAATCCCCTGGTATTGATAACTTCTCCAGACGTTATTTTGGGAAATTTAGATAAACATTTACTGCGTCATATTTTATTAAATTTGTTATCTAATGCGATCAAATATTCTCCTGATGGGGGTACAGTTAGCCTGACAATTCACCAAGAGGGTGAATTTGTCCGGTGTGAAGTGGCTGATCAAGGAATTGGTTTACCAATAGATTATCAAAATAAACTGTTTCAACAATTTGAACGGGCTAGTAACGTAGGAAATATTAAAGGGACGGGGTTAGGATTATCAATTGTTAAACAAGCAGTTGATTTACACCAAGGTAAAATTACAGTTAAAAGTGAACTGGGAGAGGGAACAATATTTACGGTAATTTTGCCTTTGTAAACCCTAATTTTTTTAACGTAGTGAGCCCTGAAGGGCTCTCAGAGAGTCCTAAAGGACTCACTACGGTTTTAACGACGGCGTAAGACTTCTAAAAGCGTTTTTAGAGTATCTGGAATCGGGGCGATCGCTTCAATTATTTCTCCTGAAATGGGATGATTTAAGGTTAATTTCCAAGCATGAAGCGCCTGTCCGGGTAAATTCACACCAATCGCTTTTCCTCGACTATATTCGGGATCACCAACAATCGGATTTCCCATAGAAGCAGTATGCACCCGAATTTGATGGGTGCGCCCGGTTTCTAAGGTAAATAACATTAACGTATAGTTGCCAATTCGTTCTTGTATTTGCCAATGGGTAATCGCTTCCCGTCCACTATTTTCTATGGGAACAATTGCCATTTTTTTGCGATCAATCGGATGGCGACCAATGGGTTGATTAATGGTTCCTGATTCAGTTTTGGGAACCCCATAAACCACACCTAAATATTGACGACGGGCAGTTTTAGACTTAATTTGAGCTTGTAAACTTTGCAGGGCAAAATCCGTTTTTGCTACCACGATTGCCCCAGTGGTATCCTTATCTAAACGATGCACAATTCCTGGTCTTTGTACCCCGCCAATTCCTGATAATTGATCACAATGGGCTAATAAACGATTAACTAGGGTATCATTCTGATGTCCTGGTGAGGGATGAACTACTAACCCCGCAGGTTTATTTAGAATTAAAAGACAATCATCTTCATATAAAATATCCAGGGGAATATCTACTGCTTCCAGGTCTAAAGGTTGGGGTGGTGGGAGAATAATTTCTAAGCGATCGCCACCTTGCACAGACACTTTTTTAGTCGTACAAACCTGTTGATTAATTTTTACCCATCCCTGGGTAATTAAAGTTTGAATCCGAGATCGAGATAGATCAGGAATCTGTTGAGATAACCACATATCTAACCGTCGATGTTGTTTATCCTGGGGCAAATTTTCCGGATCTACAGTTAACTCAATCAGAGCGGAATCATTCATTATTTTGTTCAGGTTGTTGTTCTAGGGTAATACCCAAGGTGTCTAAGGTTATACCCAGGCTTTTGTCTAAATTTGTTAAAGCATTCAGATAATCTATTTTAGCATTTAATTCGTCATTTTTGGCTCGATTTAAGTCAGATTGAAGTCTGACGAGATCTAAGAGTGTAGCCCCTTCTACACCGAACTTGACTTTCTCCTCTTGGTTGCGAAGTTGCCGATCAGCTAACTCCGTTGCGCGTCGAGATAACTCAACTTTTTTCAAGTTTAATTCAATATTTTGCAAACTTTTATTGACATCAATATCAATTTTTTGTATAATTTCCTTTAAATTGTTTTCAGCTTGTAAAATATTAACTCTACTTCTTTGAAAATTCCGCTCTAGGCTGCGATCGCCGAGAGTTTTACTAAAGGTTAATCCGGCTCTTAATTCCGTTCTATTGTCGATAATATTTGGTGCAGGTTGATGTCTGACGGCGGTTTCTAAATCAATATTCCAACGGCGATTATTTTCAGCAATAATTAATAGTGTTTTGGCATTTTCTAAATTCAATTTTGCTTGTAAATAACTCGGTTGATGTTGAAGACTAGACTGTCTGATCTGATCAATATCTAAGGTTTGGGGCTGAATTTCTAAATTTTCCGATGCTATAATATTAACATCTTCATCAATATCTAATAATTGTAATAAATCCAGTCGTTGTTGCTTTAAATTATTTCGGGAACTTAATAAAGCTATTTCTTGATTAGCAACTTGAGCTTGTACCGTAATTAAATCGGCTCTAGGTTTACGTCCGACATCAATTAAAAACTGTGTATTTTCTACTTCTTTTTGAGCATTTTCTAAAGCTTGTAAAGCAATTTTAACTTGTTCTTGGGTTTGTAATAAACTGCGATAGGATAAAATTATTTCAGTGATTGTATCAATTAAAATTGATTTTAAATTGAGTAAATTAATCGTTTCTGTAATTCGTGCAACTTCAATATCAGCACGATTAACCTTTGCACCTGCTCCCTTTAATAAAGGTTGTTTAAAAACTAATTCTAAGTTTTGTCTTAAAACATCTCGATCCGAAGATTCTGAACCTTGATAATTTTGTTGTTGTCTCTGTCCGACCCAACCTAAATTCAACTCTCCCCCCGTTGGAATTTTGATCACCACTCCTGCTGATAACCTTAAACCATTAGTTATTGTTGTTAAATTTCCCTGAGTAATATCACTCCAAGCAATGGACAAACTAGGTGTAAAATTAGGATTAAATTTATCTTCAGCCACCGCCAAATCCTGACGTTCTACAATTCTTTCTAAATATTGATTTTTAATAGTACGATTATTTTCTAAACCCAAAATAATCACATCTTTTAATGTCAATTCAACCCCATCAAGTTCAGAAACAACCGGAACTGAAGGAGAAGGTTGAACCTCAGAAGGTTGTTGTGTAATCCTCTGATATTGGGGACGATTAGCGGTTAAATTCAGAGAAGTCATACTATTTTCAATCATTTCCCTAGGGTTAGGTTCTTTCCGCCCAACTTGAAGGGAATAATTATCTAAATTAAACGGTTCAGAACCAGAAATTAAATCTGTATTTTGGTCTAAAAAATTAGGTTGAATAATTGTATTATTATCTGGGTTTATATTTTCTGAAACTTGAAAAATATTGTTAGATTTTACTGGAGATGGAGCGATTAAATTTCCCAAAATAAAGGGAGTTGGACTAACAGGAGCAGGTTGAAGAACTGGATTAAGAATAGCCGGAGGTTGAGAAGGAGAAATTAGGGGAGAAAATAATTCTAACTTTGCTGGTGGGGATGGATTGTTGATAGGTTGAGAAGGAAGTGCGATAATTATAATTCCGCCCAAACCAGATATTAAAGCTAGAATGATTCCCAAAGGTAACAACTTTAAGGATTCAGATGCTCCCGAATCTTCTGGGTTTAGTGATGATTCCAACTCTAAATTATGCTGTTCTTCCATAACCCTCAATTCCTAATTTTGTGATCAATGATTAATTTTTACCTATTCTCCTCTTAAGGCTTTTACTGGGTCAAGTTTACTGGCGCGTAAAGCTGGGAAAAATCCGGCTCCCACTCCTACTAATATAGCTGAACTTAGGGCAATTACAGCCGTTTTATTTTCAAATTGATAGGGTAACTTAAATTGTTTAGCTACCAAAATTGT
>DMPJ01000010.1:3170-5519 GCA_003456035.1 Planktothrix sp. UBA8402 | reverse complement strand
GTTCCGGTAGAAATTTCGGTTTTTGAAGATCGGAGTTTCACCTTTGTTCTCAAAACTCCTCCGGCTTCGGTGTTAATTCGCAAAGCTGCTGGAGTTGAACGGGGTTCAGGGGAACCGAACCGCAAGAAAGTCGGCCAAATTACGCAAGCTCAGTTACGAGAGATTGCCGAAACCAAAATGCCCGACTTGAATGCAAATGATGTGGAAGCAGCCATGAAAATTGTGGCTGGAACCGCCCGCAATATGGGTATAACAGTTGTTGGTTGATCCTGTTTGTGACCGATAACTATCTAAACTGTTGACGGTCTCAATTAGGAACTTCAATGGCGATAAATTAATGAATTCCTAAAAATTTTAGGCAATTTCAGTTAACCCTTTATTGGGGGAGAAGTACATCTTCGTTACCACCCCAGGAGATATAGAATAGAATGGCAAGAAAAGAATCCCGTCGATTACGAGAACTCAGAAAAAAGGTTGAAGAAAGACCTTACGAACCTTTAGAGGCGATTAATCTGTTGAAGGAAACCGCTACAGCTAAGTTTCCTGAATCAGCCGAAGCCCATATTCGTTTAGGTATTGACCCCAAATATACTGACCAACAACTGCGGACAACGGTGAGCTTACCCAAAGGCACGGGTCAGGTGATCCGGGTGGCGGTATTGACGAAGGGGGAGAAAGTTGCCGAAGCTCAAGCAGCCGGGGCTGATCTTGTTGGATCTGAAGAGTTGATTAATGATATCCAGAAGGGAATGCTGGATTTTGATTGTTTGATTGCCACACCGTATATGATGCCTCAAGTGGCTAAATTGGGACGTTTGTTGGGGCCGAAGGGCTTAATGCCTTCTCCCAAAGGGGGAACGGTGACGACGGATGTGGCACAGGCGATCGCCGAATTCAAAGCTGGGAAGTTAGAATTCCGGGCTGATCGCACGGGGATCGTTCACGTTATGTTTGGGAAAACTGGATTCTCGGCAACGGATTTGTTGGTGAACCTATCCACCCTGCAAGAGTGTATTGACCGCAACCGTCCTTCTGGGGCTAAAGGTCGTTACTGGCGCAGTGTGTTTATTTCGGCAACTATGGGGCCGTCGATTGAAGTGGATATTACGGGGCTGCGAGAACTGAAAATTGCAGACCTAGTTTAATCTGGGGATTTCAGTCACCCTTTAGGATTAATTTGCCTAGGGTGTTCTGATTTACCTGGTGATCTAGTCGTGATTGGGGGTTGACAAATCCAATAAAATATGCAATGATCAAAGACTGCGTATTTAAACCAATAAACGACTAACTCACCGCAGACAGCAGGGGCGAAACGCTTAATTTCCTGCCGAGGTTCAATAAGTTTAAAGCTAAACAATCAGGTTACAGACCTAATTAATCTGTCTGTGTGAATGATTTATGTTGAAGTTTTAAGTTTTGACCTCGGTGAAAAAACCGAGGTTTTTTATGGCGAAATCCCTGCGGTTTAATCGGGTCAGGAGTCAACCATTGTGGGTCATGACATCACCTTGAGGGGATGAAAATGGACTGCAATGCTACAAGGAGGTTCAACAAGAATGGGAAGAACCCTAGAAAATAAACAAGAAATTGTTGCCGAACTTAAGGAAACCCTTAAAGATTCGCAACTGGCGATTGTGATTGACTACAGCGGCTTATCCGTTGCGGAAATCACCAATTTACGGCAACAGTTGCGCCCTTCAGGTAGTGTTTGCAAGGTGACAAAAAACACCTTAATGCGAATTGCTATCGAAGGTCAAAGCAACTGGCAGCCTTTGAATGAGTTGCTCAAGGGTTCTAATGCTTTTTTATTAATTAAAGAAGACTTTGGCAGCGCGATTAAAGCTTACCAAGCCTTCCAAAAAGCTTCTAAGAAATCGGAAGTTCGCGGCGGTGTCATGGAAGGGCGACTGCTGAGTGAAAGTGACGTTAAAGCATTAGGAGATTTACCTTCCAAAGAGCAGCTTATGGCTCAAATTGCTGGCGCTATCAATGGTGTGGCGACCAAACTAGCCGTTGGGATCAACGAGGTTCCAGGGTCTTTGGCACGGGCTCTCAATGCTTATGTCGAAAAAGATCAAGATGGCTCAAATGACGAAGCTGCTTAGTTTTTATCTGGCTTTGGCAACGAGTCTCAAATACAAACTGTTACATTGTCTAGGAGTTTAAAAAATGTCTGCAACTACTGATCAAATTCTCGAACAACTCAAGTCTTTAACGCTGTTAGAAGCGTCTGAATTAGTCAAACAAATTGAAGAAGCTTTTGGTGTGAGTGCGGCGGCTCCTGTGGGTGTTGCTATGGTTGCTCCTGGTGCGGCGGCTCCTGTGGAAGAAGTTGAAGAAAAAACTGAA
>DMPJ01000010.1:2873-3137 GCA_003456035.1 Planktothrix sp. UBA8402 | reverse complement strand
AAAGAAGCCAAAGATTTAGTGGAAGCAGCACCCAAAGCGGTTAAACAAGCTCTTCCTAAACAAGGCGCTGAAGATATGAAGAAAAAACTCGAAGAAGTTGGTGCTAAAGTTTCCATCAAATAATTTTAACCTGGCTTAGTTTTAGTTTTTTTGTTCATACCCAACCTGGTTTCTGATTCAGAAATCAGGTTTTTTATAATAGCAGGCAAAAGGCAACACCAAAGGAAAAAACTTCACCTGTGTTGCCTGTTGCCTGTTGCCTGT
>DMPJ01000010.1:0-2823 GCA_003456035.1 Planktothrix sp. UBA8402 | reverse complement strand
TTACCAATATTTTTAATTTCCCTTCATCTATTAACCGAGAGCATTGTTGCAGAATTTTAGTTTGATCCAATTGATCACTAATCCGACCTTGTAACATTGGTGTTAACATTAACTCTAAACTAATCCTTAAATTCTTCAACCGAGCATCTTTCAAGGTTCCTAATTTCGGGTCTGGTTCTAAAATACTAACCAAATCCCCATAATTTTTTACGGCTAAAACTGTTTGATAAAAAACTTCTTTACCAACGGTATCAAAGGCTAAATCAACTCCTTCTCCTCCCGTCCATTCTAACACTTTCTCGACAAAATTTGTTTCTTTATAATTAATTACCAAATCTGTCCCTAACTCCCGCACCAAAGCAGCAGCATCCTCGGAACTAACAGTTGTAGCAACTTCTGCTCCTTGTAATAAAGCTAACTGAATTGCTACATGACCAACGCCCCCCGCACCTCCATGAATTAACACCTTTTGTCCTNNTTCCTCGATCATACAACGCTTCCCAAGCTGTAATTAATACTAATGGAGCCGCCGCCGCTTCCACAAAACTCAAACTTTGGGGTTTCAAACTAGCAAATTTTTCATCAATAATGGTCAATTCCGCATAATTTCCAGCTTCTGCACCCAAACCACCATGACAAAAATAAACCGCATCCCCAACTTGAAATTTTTTCACCTCTGAACCCACCGCTTCCACAATTCCCGCCCCATCACAACCTAAAATAGCGGGCATTTGATCAGGATAAAATGTGCCTCGACTGCGTAATTTTGTATCAATAGGATTAATTCCCGCAGCATTTAAACGGACTAAAATTTCAGTATCAGATTTAATTTTAGGATCGGGTAATTCTTGAAGTTGTAAAACATTTGGTTCTCCAACTTCTGTCATGACAACTGCTTTCATAATGTAATTAATAATTAAGTGTTTTTGTTAATCTTCGTTGTTGGGCTGAAGCCCAAATATTTAGGGGCTAAAGCACAACAACAAATTTACATCGTCAAAGATTGAACATTCGTTTCAATCAATTTAGCTAAATTTTGTAAGAAAGTAGCCGCATCCGCCCCATAAATAATCCGATGATCACAAGTAATATTAACTTGCATTTGGCGTTTAACCGCCATAGAACCATCGGCAGAAACCACTAATTGAGCTTGGGACGCACCGATGGCTAAAATCGAACCTTGACCCGGAGGTAAAATCGCATCAAACTTATCGACCCCAAACATTCCTAAATTCGATAGGCTGAAAGTTCCACTACTATATTCATCCGGTTTTAACTGTTTAACCCTAGACCTTTCAACTAAATCTTTCCAAGTCCGAGATAGGGAATAAATATCAATTTGATCGGCATTTTGTAATACCGGAGTAATTAAACCGCCACCGGGCATTGCCACGGCGATCGCAATATTAATTCCCGCCCGATTTTGAATTCCATTTTCCACATAACTGGCATTCAAAATCGGATGTTTTTGTAACGTCACCGCCACCGCTTTTGCTAATAGCGCGGTCATGGTTACACCTTTGGATTTCAGTTGTTTATAAAGCTGATCCAAAGCATCTGTTGTAATTGTATATCCCACCCGGAACACAGGAACAGACAAACTCGCCATCATATTTCTGACCACGGCGTTTTGTAGGGTGTTCATCGGGGCAACTTGACCCAACGGAGCCGCCACCGGGGTCGGGGCTGGAACGGTCGTCACGGCTTTACTAACTGGTTGAGTCTGGGTAGTCACAGGACGTCCAGAAGCTGTTTCCACGTCTTCTGCAACGATGCGACCGTGAGGGCCAGTTCCGGTTAATATCGCTAAATCTAAATTCAGTTCTTTGGCTAATTTGCGGGCGCGGGGAGAGGCGATAATTCGGCCATTTCCAGAGGTTTTCGGGGATGCTGCCAAAACAGTCGTCGCCGCCACGGGACTGGCTGCAACGGGTTGAGCAACGGCCGTTGGAGTAGCAGTTGCAACCGAGGTGGCTTTTTGTTTAGCCTGTTCAATTTCCCCTTGAGTTTCTGCGATTAAGGCAATGGTATTACCAACGGGGGCGGCTTCTCCGGCCGGAGTAATAATTGTGGCTAGATACCCTTCATAGAAAGATTCCACATCCATATCCGCCTTATCAGACTCCACGATTAAAACCGTTTCGCCCTTTTCAATTTTATCGCCAGGGGATTTTTGCCAAGAAACGATTTTACCCTCGGTCATGGTGGAACTCAGGGCGGGCATAAAAACTTCATGAATTGCCATAAGCGTTAAAAGAAATAGAGTTCAAATGTTATCAATAGGGGTTGAGTTTTAACTGTTAACGGTTAACTATTAACCGTTAACTCAAACCTCTTAAATATCTCCGCGAATTTCTTCGATTACACCATCTCGTAGAAGAATTTCTACTTGCATTTTGGTCATCAAATTGTCGCCTTCTACAACAGTAAAAATACTTTCAATTTGTCCCTGAACAACTTCTTGTTCAAGTTCTAGGGTTTGAACTTGTTGGAGTTGTTGCAAGTTTTGATTTTTCTGCTCTAATAGTTGACTTTTCCGTTCATTCACCTCGGCTTGGATACTGTCTACTTTTTGCAAGGCATCGGGGCCAAGGGGTTGCAGACTTTGGCGTTTAATTTCTGCCACCATTCGTTGTCCTTGCATTTCTAACTGTTGCAACTGACTATCAATTTGATTAATCTGGCCTTGAAGTTGCTGTTGGGCGTCTTCCTTCCAGTTTGGTGTAACCACCGTCTTAACATTGATCGGTCGTTTTAACAGTAATTGTCTGAGATTGTCCATAAGTTGTTATTCTGTGTCCGTTATCAGTCTTCCGTCACCCC
>DMPJ01000546.1 GCA_003456035.1 Planktothrix sp. UBA8402 | reverse complement strand
AATAATCTTCTTGCTCGCTAGAATGGCGTCCCCGATCGCTAGAATAACTTCCACCCACTACTCCGACATGATTCCATCAATTAAAACATGACCAGGGAACATCTCAGAAACGACATTTCCCAAGGGATATTCTAATCGGTTTCCGCTTCTGATTTCTTCCAAAACTAAATAAGAAATTTGAGATCGATCTACTTTCATTCCAATTTTATATTTAGCATCAGATGAACAATAGGGTAACTCAATCATATCAGGAAGGGGATGTTGATGTTTCTTTCCTTTCGATAATAATTGTAGCCAAAGGGTGATCGAAATTTTATGATTAAAGGCGATAATGGGTTCAGAATAAAACTTAGGTTGGGCTAATTCTTCTAAATTTGATCCTCCTTGAATTAAGGTTATTTCTAATTTAATTGGTTCAGAATGAGAATCAAATGTTTCTAAAATAATTCCCAAAGTATGGACATATTTTTCGATGGGATTAACTAACTCATTCGCAATTAAACAAGCTCCGTAGGAAATCGCATAGGCGCTGTTAGTAATATTAAAACTGCGATCAATTCGAGGATCATTTTTATCAATTTTTAGAGCATCCATAATCGCTCTTTGGACTAAAATAAACTGACAAAATCCTCCCACCATAAACAGTTTATCAATCTTTAAATCCTGTTGTTTAAGATAAGATTGAACTCGGTTAATTACTGCTTCAATTCCAGTTTTAATCGGTTGAAATGCTTCCTCAACTTCTCCAAAAGTTACAGCATAACCACTAAATTTATAGATTTCATCATCTATTTTATCTTGTTTTTCCTCTAAATTGAGATAGTTAATAAATAATCTTGTGCTGCGATCATGAGTATTAATTTTAACTCGTTCAAAATCTCCCATTAAACTCATTAATTCTGAATCTGATTCTTGTAAAGATTGACCCTGTTTTTTACTATAAGCTTGCTGAACAATTCGACGATCAAAAGCGACTCCGGCTGATTCTAAGCCTTTATCTCCTTGTCCATCAAAATAGAGAACTTCAACTTTATGATTTCCATAAATACGGCAAAGACTAACATCAAATGTACCGCCTCCCATATCACAAACTAGCAAATTTCCCTGAAAGGGTTGACTGTTTTTTTGAGCAGCAGAGCGTTGAGTCATCCAAGCATAATAAGCCGCCGCAGCTACGGGTTCACTCACCAGTTGTAAGAGTTGTTTTTCTAATCCTAATTCTTTTTTTATTAAAGTTTGTAGACGTTCTCGACCTAAATTATAAATATCTCGTTGCCAAATTTCAGGAACAGAAACTACTAGGGTTTGAATTTCACCTTTTTGACTGCTAAAACTATAGGAGTTGTCATCAGAAATTAATAGTTCCCTTAGATAATCTGTTGTTACACTTATTGGCGTGCGATTTGATGGGAAATACTGATAAAATTCAGATGTGTCTAAGGGTAATCGCATCTTAAAATGACCGTAGGTTTCTACTTGTTGGTCATGGGCTACCATTCGCGCTGCATTACCAATTTCTATATAATTATCATCATGATAGGCAATAAAAGAAGGGATATATTTAGAACCATCTGGAGGAGGACAGGGATAAGATTCCGGTTCTCCATTGGAGTTGAGATAGGAAATAATCGAGTTAGTTGTACCAAAATCTAAACCGATATTAGACATTTTAATAAACTGGAGTGCTTTTCTATTTTATTATACTATTAACTAATAAAAAAGAGGATAAAATTCCAAAATTTGGTAAAATTGAATGCTGTTAATCACCAAAATCCCCTAACTGCTTTCGAGTAAATATATTTTTTCCCCTTGCCTTTAGTTACCAATTAATGTTATAGGATGACAGGACGTTTTAATCTAGTTAAGAATCTAACACAAATGGACAAAAAACTTGCTGTTTCTCTTTTGAGTCTTCTTTTCACCGTTAGTTTTCCCCTCTCGGTTCGGGCGGAAACCGTGTTAGAAAAAGTCAGCCGGACAGGGGTANNGGCTATACAGACAAAAATAACACCTTACAAGGGTATTCCGTTGATTTAATTAAACTAATTGAACAGCGCCTAGAAAAACAACTGAATAAACCGATTAAATTAGAATTAAAAACTGTTGACTTGAAAAATAGATTCGCTCAAGTAGAAACAGGTAAATTAGATATTGTTTGTGAAGCTACCAGTATTACTCCAGAACGAGAACAAAATGTTGATTTTTCTACTCCCTATTTTACCACTGGAATTCAACTTTTAGTTCGAGAAGCTGATAGAGAACGTTTAGACCCAACCAAAACTTCAGAAGCCAAATTAGAAACTATCAAAGAAAGTAATATTACCGTTGGATTCTTACTTGGTACAACTACCGATGATCAATTTCGTCCCATTTATCCTGAAGCTAAATGGCAAGTTGTCGGGAGTCGTGCGGACGGAATTCGGCGTTTGAGGGCTAAAGAAATTGATTTAATAGCCAGTGATGGGATTCTCTTATTGGGTGAATTATGGAAACAACAGCTAGACTTTAAAGAATTTCGTTTAGTCCCGGCACAACCCCTAACTTTTGAAGATTACGGTTGTATTTTACCTAAAAATAGTGCTCAATGGGGAACTTTAGTTAATCAAACTATTACCAGCGAAGAAAATACTCAACTCTGGAATAAATGGTTTGATCCCAAAACCGGGCGTTTTCCATACCAGAGGTTTCAAACTAGCGTCAAACCTTAAATTGCTGAAAATATATAGCAATTCTATTTGATNNGTCTTTTTCATAAGGGGAAAGGTTAACCCAGAGGTCATTTTCGGGAACGGTCAATGCGGCGAGGAAATATTTGATAAGACGGCTGGCATCCGTATGTAGAGACGTTGCCTGCAACGTCTCTACACAAATCAATCAACTACATGAATTAGCCCTCGTCGCAGGCGCTCAAAAACTTTATCAATATACAAACGTTCTTCTAAACTTAAGGCATCTTTGGAGAGTATTAACGACATCAATAACTGTTGGTCATTGCGGGTAATTTTTCGGGAACAAAAAATGTGATTGACCAACTTTTCGACACTTACAGAGGGTTCAGTAATTAACATGAGCAGCACCTACAACCTGATGGGTTATAGATCCTAATTATTCCTTTAATTGCTGATTTTGTCAGTGACACAACCACTCAAACCAGTGTGATTAAACTCACTTTTAAATTGTGATTTTGATCAATGTCACCGAAAATCTCCTGGCTTCCCCTACTTGTTGGTGCGGTCGCTGAACTTACGCACCCGACAACAAATAATAGCAAATACCCTGGGAATATTTTATGATAGCTACAACGCCCTTTTGAGTTATCTTTGTTGTTATGAAACCGAAAATTATCGCTGGTGTTGCTCTGTTAGCAGCACTCAGTCCCCTAACTCCAGCAAAAGCCGAAAATTTACAACAAACTCAACAACTTTTATCGACCAAACAATGTCAAAATTGCGACCTCAGTAGTGCAGGTTTGGTACTGGCCAATTTAGTCGGTGCTAACCTAAATGGTGCTAATCTTGTGGGAGCTAACCTCAGCCGAGCTAACCTGACAGGAGCAGACCTACGGGGAGCTAACCTAGCCGGAGCTAGTTTATTTGGAGCCAATCTCACCGGAGCCAATCTCACCGGAGCCAACCTCAACGGCACAGATTTAAGAAGTTCCTATCTTGGTAATGCGATTTTAGATCCCAAAAGCCTTGATCATGCTCAGTTAGTCGGTGTTGTCGGACTTTCGGCTAATATTGGCGAAGCTGAGGACTTTTACCGCCTAGGCGTCAGTGAAGCTAAAGCAGGTAATTATGTTAACGCTATTGATTTTTATAATCAAGCCTTGAGATTAGACGAAAAGTTAGCCGCTGCCTATTTTGCTCGCAGTATGGCGCTGGCAGATTTAGGGAATTTAACCGGGGCAATTGCTGATGCTAAACAAGCCGAACAACTGTATAAAACCTTAAATTCTTCCGAGGGCGAAAAAGTTTCACTTCAGTTAGTTGAAACCTTAGAATATCGACTAAATCCCCAAGAAAATAAACCTCGCGGGGGATTTCTGGGAATGTTAGAATCCGCAGCCCCAATATTATTAAAGTTGCTGTTTTAACTAATAAAATTATAGGAGGGAATTAATCAATGGGCGATCGCAAACAGAAATCATTATGGAATTCTATTAGTCAAAAAGCCACCAAAGCTAGTAAATCTTTAACTAAAAAAGCCACTGAAGCTGCCAAACATTCCGTTTCAAATGCCGGAGAAGCTATTACCCATAAAGCCACAGAAGCGGGAAAAAATATTCGGGATACAGCCAGCCATTCCGTAGAATCTACTTGGAAAAAAGGTCAAGATTGGATGGATCATTTGGGTTCAGAATTAGAAGAACCTTTATCTAATCCCCAGGGAATTGATTGCAGTTTAGATGAACTTTATCATATTTTTATTGCCTATCAAATAGCCGATCAAGGAGGAAGTCAAACTGTGACTTTAAAAAACGGAAAAACCTATACTGTCAGAATTCCACCTCACCGCACAGAAGGAGCAAATTTACGCCTTAAAGGATGTGGTATTAGGGGGAATGATGCCTTTTTAGTCTTGCATAGTTTTTATAGTTCAGAATTGAATTTGGATCGACAGGTGAATCGTTTAATTAATCAAGTTTCTATATATGAACAGACTAAAATTAGATGTTTAGAAGCCTATAATCGACTAAATAATGGACAAGCAACCCAAGATTTTACGGCGTTAGATTTATTAGATTATTTGGTTTTAACTTCTAAACTTTATTCTGATATCGGTCAACGTTATATTATTGCTAGTCATTATTCCCGTTCTTTGACTTTAGAACATTGCTTAGAAAAAGCCTTAGAAACATCGGATTTAGACTTAGATGAAAAAAATAAATTAAAAGGAACCTATCAATATCTACGTTCAGGGGAAGCGGTTCCCGATTTGGTAGCTTTAACAAAAATTGATACAATTATTCTCAATTCGTCCTTAAAATCTGACTTAAAAAAATACTATTTGCGCGCCAGTGTTACCTCGAAAGTCTTAACTTTAGATATCCTGATTATTAATACCATTTATAATCAACCTCTGGGGTCAGAATCCGATAAAAAAAGATCTGCTCAAACCTATATTCAACTCCGAGAAGGGAAAAATATTCTCGATGCTTTAACCTTAATTACTTTAGATGAATGGATGATTAATGCAGAAATTCCCGTCATGGGGAAAGTGATTTATCAATTAATGCGTCAACCGGATTTAGCCCTAAATAATGAATTTGACGATGATGACTATTTAGAATCTTTTAAAAGTATTCAAACAACAATGCAATCTATCTTAGAAAATCATCAAGATTATCCCGCAACGGATATTCAAAGGATTGATATTGCGGAGGTTAAAATTGATCGATTAGCTGAAAAATCCTATAATTCTGTTTCTAGGGGCGGTTTAGGATTATTGTCAGGAAATGTGATTATAAAAGGGGCGATTCCTTTAATGGAAATGACTGCTAGGGTGGCGATCGCTGATGTGGCACAAAAGTCAACCTCTGATAAAATTAAATTAGGAATTCCGGCGGTTTCAGAAACCAGAAATCCCTCCACAGCGATCGGAAATAATTGGATGGCGGTGGGTGCTTTTGGAGAGGGTGAAAAACCGATTGATCATCTATTCGGGGCGGCATTTTATCGGACTATTATGGGTGAAATGGACGGGGTGAGTAGCTTTGCTGAACCCGCTAGTAATAAACCAATTCATCAGGGGTTAGGACTGCTAAAATTATTGAAGGGACAACCGGATAAACAACGGATCATTAAAGATTTAGAAACTAGAATGTATCGTTAAACCTTTAACGGTAAAATAGAATTGTTTAAAGATTAAATTGGATGATTTCCCATGACTTCAGAAGCTAATATATCTACGGAATCAACAACGGGCGCGGATGCAATTGATCTGGCGATCGCGAAAGGAATTGACTTTGATGGGACACCGATTCCTCCGGTTAAGTTGGATCTTTACCATCAAGTTATGGGTTTAGAAGCTGGACGTCAACGCAGTGGTGTGAGTAATACGATGCGGTCTCGAATTGTTCGCATTGGTGCTAAACATATTGCTGAAAATGAACTGAATCAATTATTAATTGATGCGGGATTTCAAGGGTTAAAAGAGAAGGAAATCTTGTTTTATTATGGGGCTAAATAGTTAGTTTTTACCAAGATATAGCGCTACGCACTCTTAGAACACCGGA
>DMPJ01000403.1:499-10013 GCA_003456035.1 Planktothrix sp. UBA8402 | reverse complement strand
TCGGGAACTGATTGAGCAGGTGGAGTTTCTAATGTAGCAAACCTATAGGCATGGTTGTCTGTTTCTGCTGCTGGACTTTGTGAAAATATTGATACTTTATTAAAATATTCATCGGAGTTTGCAAAGAAGTTTAGATAGACACTAGAATTCCCAACAAAGTTGCTACCAGGAAACAATTTGAGCAGGGTAGAATCTTTATAAAGAGCGATGCTATTGTACGAGTCTGGCGAACCTAAATATAGACCAAAATAATCTATTAACTGATCAAAGGTAATAGTAACAGATTTGCTAAATGAGCCTACGGTCAGGTATTTTGTTAGGTCATTGTTTGGTGTACCATATAAAGCAAATTGGCTACCTGAAACAACATATGGAGAAGAATAAACAACAGGGCCAGATATTGGCGCACCAGACTCGAAATCAATTGTCGTAGCTCCTGGAACGTCGGAAAATACTCCTTTACCGGGAACTAATGTGCCTCCCAATGTTACTTGAAAAGCGTTAGCTGGCATAGCGCAGATGGCTGCAATCACCCCACTAAGTAAAGTGATTGATAATTTTTGAAGGTTGTTCATTTGATTCATTACTCTGAAAGACTGATTAATTGATATAACGTGAGGGCTGGAAAAAATATTCCAAAGACAACCCTTTAATTTTTTTAGGGGGAATCAAACCGCCATCTTGACCCCCAGCAATTGCCGTCAGAAAGCGGGTTTCTCAACAAATCTTGTTCGATGCAATTGATCTGAATTAGAAACCCGCTTTCTTGATTTTGCGATTACGACCCCGATAAATCCTGAACACCCCCTTGAGACTCTAAAAGTTCACGGGACTCTTGGCGAATCAGACCTTGTATTCCTGCGTATTGTAAATCAGCAAAAATATTTAATTCAGAAACCCCATACTTCGTAGTTTGCAACAGTCTTCTTAATTCTTGTTCTGCTTCTAAAGTTAAGTAACCAGTTTCTAAACTATTTTGAACAAGTTCACAAATTTTACTCATTTTTCCCAAAGACACTGTAAGTTATAGTTAATGTAACGTGGNNNNGACTCATGTTTTAAGATAGAAGTAGCTGGTAAATCAGCAATTGTCCCCTTAATCACCATTAAAGCTTGACTTCCTAAACGTTGTTTAAGCTCCGAGGGAGGCATTGGGACTATTTGAACTAAAGCTTGCAATTGCTCTAAAATATTCGCCTGTTCTAAAGGGGATAAATCTAAGTTTTGTTCAAATATTTCTCGTAATTTTGCTAAATCTTCTAAACTGGTTTTACCATCAGTTATTGTTGAAGATAAACCCCGCAAATCATCCCAAATTAATGGCATTTCTGAGGGATTTTGAAAAATAATTGGCAACCAACTCGCACAGGGATATTGATCTTCTTTGGCGTGGAGTTTTTCTCTGGCTTCGCGCACGGCTGTATATAAGGTTTTTCCCTTAGAAAATGCTAGGAGAAAATATTTTAAAAATTCCGTAGCAATAGTATCAGGAACAGGTTCTCGCATAACAATAATTTGAGGAATTTGTAAATCTGCTAAATCCCGTGCTAACCCCAACCCATCACAGGAGTTAAAAATGGCTAATTTCAGCCCTCGATTAACAGCAAATCGGAGAGAATATTTTAAATCAGAAATAGTTAAATAATCCGTCGGATTAATATGAATAATCCCGGATTCTTCCTCGGTTAAACTATGTCCGGCAAAAAACAGAATATCCCAGCCAATTTCATCCCGGAGGTGAACATCAACCTCTAACCGTTGGGGTTGATCTAAAACTGTCACATCCGCACCAATAATCTGTTGTAAAATAGCTCGATCTTTATGAACATTAATATCTTGATTATTTCCTAAAATCGCTAAAATTCTAACTCGGGTTCTGGGTAGGTTTAAATTAACAGATTCCGCTTGGTCGTATTGGGGTAAACTCAAGGCAATTTCGGCTTTTGGGTAATGTTCAAAAATCTCCCAAACTTGCCAAGGAAGTCGCAGTAATGTCGGATGTTCTGTTTGCAGAATCAATCGAATTTCATCCGTTGAATTCAATTTTTGTTGTAACCGATCTTTCAGGGGATAAAATTCCTCTGATTTCAGCCAGGTTTTTAGTTGTTTTTCTAAAAGTTTTGCGGAGTCTTTACATACATCTTGAGAGGAAAAAAGATTAACTTTTCTACCACTAATCCGCACAGGAAGTTGGAGTTTATGATAAAGGATTTTCCACTGTTGATAGGTGGCTTCTAGTTCAGGAAAGGGAGGTAAGGAACCGGATATTTCTGTACTAGGTAACATTCCATCTTGTCCTAATTGTAACATCACCGTGAACCCGGTTTTAAAGTCTCCTTTGATGATTTTAAAAATTACTAATTTACCTGCGACCTGGGGAGATTTTTTAATAAATTTACGGTCTTGAGTAATTTCTCGACTTGCTAATAGCCGAATTACTTCAGTCATATTAGAACTACGTTCACGATAGTTAGCAATTTCTGAGTCTTTAATTTTTAATTTTTCTTGATATTCCGTTTCTAATGTTTGTAAGGTTTCCTGATAGGTTTGAGTAAAGTTTTGATGAATTTTGGTTTTATCAGCTTCCGGGGGAACCTGCACCCGCACAATAAACACGCCATCGCCTTTATTTTCAATTCTTTGGATAGTTAATTCGGTTTCTGAGTTTTCAACTTGAACTTTTTTGAAAGAATAAATAAACGCTCGCCAATCAACTCCTTCCCGGAAGATTAAATCAACGGTATCTATCGCTTCTTGAAACAATTTAGTAAATTCATCCGGCCCAAATTCTCCGCTACTGGGGCGACGTTCGCGGTCATCGGTTCCGGGTTTAGGATATTCTAATAGATAAATAAACTTACAATTCACCCATAATAAATTAGTGGTGCTATCAATATTCCAAGTGCTTAAACCATAAGACCCGGTTAAACGAGCTTCTTTAAAATTAGTTCCAATGGCTTGGGTTTGGGCGAGGTTTGCCCATTCTAAATTAGCCGTTTCTAAGCTGGCTTCACTGAGATCAGATCCTCTTAAATTAGCATATTCTAGGTTAGCATTCATTAAGTTAGCTTCCTTTAAATTCAGACCAATAAATGTTTTTCTATATCCTTCTAAACTAACAAGTAATTCTCGGACTTGGGCATTTTCTAAAATCGTGTTTCCGACTTTTGCCCATTCTAATTTTTCGGCTTGATACCAGCGTGTATGCTTGATATTAGCATCGGTAAAGTCGCTACTTTTTAATAGGGCTTGATTAAAATGGGCTTGGGTTAAGTTAGCTTTGACAAAGGAAGTTCCGCCCCAGGAAGAAATAGCGATCGCAAATTGTCGGATAATTGAATATTTTTCTTCTTCTTTTAAAACTCTTTTGCCAATATTACTACTAACTAATATCAGAATAGTTGCTAAAATTATTGATAATATCACCAAGGAAATTAGGGTGATAATTGCAGGTAAGGGGGCTGGCTCTCCATTAACTACCGAAAACACTTCAAAAACTCCATCATCGGCATTTCTAGTGACAATAGCACTGGCAATAATTCCAATCGCTAATGCTTCGACAATGATTAATAATTTGAAGATTTTTTTTAAGGTAATAGTTGCGATCACAACGGCTAAAGCTAAGGTAAAAATAACTGTTAGCGTGGCTCCCATTGAAACCGTCAGGGTGACAATCAAGGTGGGAATTGGGTTTGCGATTTGGTTTGAGTTTATTAAATTGCCGATTCTAAAAATTCTTAACTCTGATAAAATTGGAGTTTTAGCATTTACTAATGCAGGTAAAATTGCCCCAATAGGAATCAAAACTGCAATCGTAATTCCTAGATTTTGAATTGTTTTTTCTAACCCATTCTTGAGGCTCGATATTAATAAAATTGCATTCACAAAAATCAAAATCAAGCCCATGATAAAACTTACCATAAATGGCAGAATTGGTTCGGGTTTAGGAGTCATCAATCCAATCGGTTGATTAACGGCTAGTGTAGCAGCGGCTCCTGCTAATACTGATAGGGCTGCTGCTATCAATAAACTGCGGTAAATGCCTTGTTGTGATAATCCCGCTTTAGCCCCTCGAAAGTTAGCCCCCGTGAGGTTGGCTTCACTAAAATCACAACCCCGAATATCGGCATTAGAAAAGTCTTCTAGGGATAAATCTTTTCCTCTAAAAGAACGATTTTGATAGTTTTTTTCGGTTTGAGAATGGAAAGAATTAGATAACATATTTTTTGACAATTAAGGACAGAATTGTTTGGGATTCATCATGGCTTGCATCAGCAGTAATACAGGATTTGGGTTAAGAATAGGAACAACTTTACAGGTTGTGATTGTGTTGTTTTTTAGATAAATAATTTGAATATAAGAATTCAACTCATTTTTTTTCGACTCGGCAATATGGATGGCTCCATGTAATATCGTATTATCTGATAAAAATTTAATATAATAGTTTTCCGTTTCGGTTTTGCCATTATATTCTAATGCTGTTAATGATGGTGCTAATACTTGATTTTCATGAATATAATTTTTCTCTAGCTTTTCTAAATAATTAAGAATATTTATTGCCTCAATCTCTTTAGCACGATTGATAAATTTCAAGAATGAGGAAGTTGCAATTACTGACAAAATCCCAATAATTATAATAACAACTAATAACTCAATCAAGGTAAATCCTTGAACAGAGAATTTGGAGTTACGCTGAGATGCACCGAGCCACAATATAGGTTTCATGGGTTAGGTTTGGTTGGGTAAATCTGGTTAAAACTGGTTAAACAATTTTTTAGACAAAATCTAAATCAGAAAATCTTCAAGGATAAAATCATCTTTGGTTGTTATTTTGACACTAAACTTCTCTCCGATCAAGCCTTGTAATGCAATTGATACAATTTCATTTTCTGCTGTATCCTCCAATACAATATCTTTTTTATCATCTAAAATCATCACTTTTAAATCTTTAGGGAGAGGCGAATTATCTATAGAATAAACTTCCAATAAAATCCGCACTTCTTCCTTAACTCTGGAAATNNATCAAGTTCATAGTTAAAACTAAGGTTGTTTCCTGAATATTAATGGACTTAACTTTTCTCACCCCTAAAGCAGAATGGTGCGGTTGTAACTGTCGCAAAGTTGCTACAGTATTCCAAAGAATGTCATCATCTTCGGTGGTTTGAATCTGTTTAACTAAGGTTTCAATCTGGGTTATTTCCACTTCACCTCCTGGGAAATCAGGGTTTGATTTACCCCTCCATCCTTCTAACGCGGGAGTTGTAGAAAATATTCCAAAAACCTCCTCAAAAGTTTGCCATCCGGTCTGAATAACTTCCTGAAACCATTGACTTAAGGGAACAGGTTGTATCGTTACTTTTGCCTTGAGTTGTTCTAATAATAAGGTTTCATCTAAGGTTAATACCGCTTTTACATAGAGATAATAAACCGCCACCGGAACTTCTAATACGGTTTTCCAGTCTAATTCCTGTTGATGAAATTCGGGGTGATTTGTAGTTCCCTTGTTCAAACCCAAAGCCAAAATTTCTTCTAAACTAGGAGCTTTTTCAATAAATCCTTGTTCAAAGTCTCCCACATCTAACAAAAGGTCATATATTTTCCGAGATAATCGTTTTCCTACAGGTCTTAATAAATTACAAGTTAGCATCTTAATTACATTGCAAGTTTCCACAATTACATCCTGTTTCAAACCGGAAATTGTTGTGGGAATTAAGAGATTAGTTAAACTAAGATAGTCAGTTTTTACAGATAGTAACATCACCAAAATAATTTGCCATTCCGGTGTTTCGTCGATTTCTAGTTCCGGTTCCGTGACAATTATTACATAGCGAGGCGGTGTATTCCCATTGAGAAAATCAAAAATAGCCGGGGAATAAAAATGCTGTTTTTCTTCTGGGGTAAATTCCAGAGGACTGAATACTTGACGACGGACTTCCCAAATTTGTCCGGGTTTAATTTGTTCAGGATTAATGATGGGCAATTCTTGGCTAATGTCCATTAATTTCATTGTTAATTCTCCTTTTTTTGTCAAATAGGCTATTTTAGTTATCCCAATCTTCTTGAGAGCGCTTGGGTTTTCGACCCTGACGAATGTTTTTTAATTCCTCCTCTACTTGTTTAACGTTTAACAAGTCTAATTCTTTCCCAACTAAAACAACTAATTCTCGATATCGCTTGGAAACCTCTGATTGCTTCAAACCTAAATCTTGAGCGATTTGCTTTTGTTTGTTTTCAAATTTTAATCCTTGCCAAATTTGAAGATACTGTTTTTTGGGATTTTGCTGGTCTACAGAAATAATTGCTGTTTGAATCTGAGCGTTTGTATCGGTTGTTTCTAAATCTTCTCGGATATCAGGAACATGATTAATAATCTCTGGACTTTGATTTTTAAAAAATTCACTTTCTGTTTTAATTTTACGCAGTAAATCTATAATAAAATTCGAGGCAACTCTAGAACACCAATGATTAAATTTTTCTAGGTCTCCTTGATTGAATCTACCATTTAAAGCTTCTATTAACACTTTTTCAAATGCTGCTTGAGCCGCATCTTCGCAGTTGTGGGACTTTCCTAAAAATTTTTTCCTGGCTATGATTTGGCAGAGTTGATAATATTTAGGATCTTTCAAAAGTTCTCGACAAGCATCCCTATCTCCTTGAAGATAACGCTTGAGCAATGCTTCTGGTGGTTCTGACAATAGCATCGCAAAACCTGGTTAGGTGGAAAGTGGATGATTTTAAAGGGATATATAGCAAAAGGCAATTACGAATTACGAAGCTCTTAATTCGTAATTCGTAATTCGTAATTATTTTCGCATTTTTAACCTAAATTTACTTCCGTTTTTGCGGTTTAGTTTGGACGCTAATAGGGCCATTAACAATAGTTTGACAAGCCAATCTATAGCTATCTGGTTTTCGCTTCAAAATGCGTGCTTCCGCTTCCGTGCGGGGAGGAAGATTATCAATCCCTTCGACAATTTCCACAATACAAGTCCCACACTGACCATAACCGCCACAGTTCATCATTTTACCTGTGAAAGTATATAAATCAATCTGGTTTTCCAGAGCTTTAATTCTCAAATTAGCCCCATCCGCAGCAATGATTTCCTTATTTTCACTCACAAATCTGATATTACCCATTTTGATACCCTAATCCTAAAATCTTAACAAACATTACGAATTATCAATTACAAATTCCTAATTCGTAATTCGTAATTCGTAATTCGTAATTCGTAATTCGTAATTCCTAATTCGTAATTCCTTACTTAACAGGAGAATCCGACAGAATATTGCCCGGAAGGTTACTTACAGCCCGTTGCAGGGCGGACAGGGCCCGGTTATAACCAATGATGGCGTTTAGGAGTCGGTTTTGGGCGCGAGTTAAATCCGTTTCTTGGTTAATCACTTCTAACTGAGTTCCCACCCCAGCTTGAAACCGTAAACGAGCTAAACGTAACGCTTCCGTTGCTTCTTCAACCCCTAAGTTAGCAGTTTGAATATTATCAAAGTTAGCTTGGAGGTCATAGTAAGCCTTTTCCGCATCCAAACGAATTTGATTCAGTAATTGATTAAAGCGCTCATCTGCGATGCCAATATCTAACTCACGCTGTCTAGCTTGAGCTTTAGCCGCCCCGCCATCAAAGAAATTCCAGGACAACTGGACTTGGGCATCATAACCATCGGCCCAACCCCGCACAGCCTTGTAATCGGTGTTATCATTGATTCTTCCTAAAACATTGTAACTAGCTCCCAGGGTAACATTCGGGCGAGTGGCGGCTAAGGCGGCCCGGCGTAACTGTTGAGCGCGATCGCGTTCGGCTAACTGTTCTTCCAACTCCGCCCGATTCTGATAGGCTTGAACAATGGTTTCTTCTAAGGTTAAATCCCAAGCTCCAGCCAAACCAATCGGATCAGCAGCCAATAAATTGGTATTTTCATCAATATTCAGAATAGCTGACAGTTCCCGCCGACTTTGAAATTGATTTCGCTGGGAATTAGTTAGATCCTGTTGGTTATTAGCGAGGGTGACACGAGCTTGCAACACTTCAAAACGGGTTCCAACTCCAGCCCGTTCCAAAGCTTCCGCATCCTCTAAACTCTTTTGGGAGTTTCGCACCGCAGCAGCTTGAATTTCAACGGCGGCATTTGCTTCTTGTAAATTGTAATAGGCGCGAGCCACATTAAATCGGAGTTCTTCTAATGCCGTTTCTAACCTTAATTCCAGAATCCTTAACTGTTCTTCTGAAGCTTTAATTCTAGCTCCCCTCAATCCATTAATCCCCAAGTCGTACTGAAATTGAATCGAATTATCAAAGGAATAAGTTCCATAGCGGGTCTGAAATTCCCTCTGGTCAGCCCCCTGAACATTATTGAACCGAGCAACTCGTAGGGCGCGGTTGGACGCGCGAACTGATAAGTCCTCCGCCGCCGAAACACTACGACTAAAAGTTGAACTAAAGGTCAAACTTGGATATAAATCTGCTTGAGCCTCCCTCAAAGTCGCCAAGGTTTGTTCAACTTGCAGTTGGGCAATACTGACATTTTCATTATTCCTAACCGCTAAATCAATTGCTTGTTCGAGGGTAACTGGAACAGTTTCCTCAATATTCACCTGTTCGGGTAAGGTGGGTCGATAAAGTGGATCACTACTCGGTAGAAGAATTCGAGGCGGATTTGTTTGTAAGGTTCCGTTTGGAGTCGGAGGCGGAAAAGGTGTGGTTGGGGGTGTCAGGTCAGGAACTGCCAAAGCGGGTTCACTGACTTGGGCCAATTGAGCAGGTTGAGATTGCCCGACTCTATTAACAGAATCGGTTAGGGTTGCAGCTTGGGTAGAAATATTCGGTAATGCGACTTCAAGCTGTTGGGAATTGTTGTTTTCAGGGGATAGGTGATTGTTCCCTAACGGATGGGGTAAGTTAAAAACGGGGTTTGCCCTAGCGGTCTGGGTTTGGCTACTATCTGTTGTTGGGCCAGAAGCAGCAGGGGTACTCGGTGTTGTATTAACAACGGTGGATACCGTCGCGGTTGGGACAGACTGTTGAGCGGTTTTTGTAGGATTTTGTTTAAAAACTGGCACGGGCTGGGTTTTGTGAAGATGCGATGGCACAGAAGACCCAGCAACAGATTCGGGTGTCATTAATAGATGATCAATGATCCGACGGCTAGGAGTAGAAGCCCCAGATTTAGATTTTGTAGGATTTTGTTTAAAACCCTGCGGTTGAGTTGTATTCGAGTCGGGCAAATTATCCCCAGATGCAATTGGGGAAGGAACTGCTGAACAGATCCCCACATTGATTAAAGTAATTGCTCCACTCACTCCCACAGCCATCAAATTACGAAGAACGGACATAAGGCTTCTGTTTCTGTACTATATTGCAGACTTGATTTAATAACCCCCTATTCTAGCAATAGGGGGTTATTAGTTACTTATTCCATTCTCGGCAAAGTTCCTCAAATATTACCTCTGCAACCTTTCGATTGGAATCAATTGAAAAGATTAGCTCATCTTACAAAGAAA
>DMPJ01000403.1:0-466 GCA_003456035.1 Planktothrix sp. UBA8402 | reverse complement strand
AGCGCGTCTACCAATTCCGCCATGTCCGCGTTTATTGTTCAATTTTATATTGTAGCACAGATCCACAGAATTTCACATTAATAATTTGATTTGATCCGATCTGCCACTGCTTCAATAGCTTCAAGGAGTTGGGTGTTATCCCAACCCAGGGCTAGATAAGCAGCGATCGCAGCCCCTCCAGCCCCCACCCCTTCCTTCACATAACCCTGTTCATAGGCTCGCAGTTGCGGATAACTGGATGTAGAAAAATTCAGTTGAGTTGCCAATAGGGGGACATTTCCTACCATTTCCGCTAACCCAGGNNGCGCTAACCCAACGGTATCTCCGGTTCCATCCTCGCTAACCCAACGGGTTGTTCCCACCACCACCCGATCAGGACACCAAGGGATCTGATATTGAGTTGCGATCGCCGACGCCAAAGCATAAACCGCTAACATTTGGGTTCCACCAGCTAACAACACCCCAA
>DMPJ01000312.1 GCA_003456035.1 Planktothrix sp. UBA8402 | reverse complement strand
ATATTGGTGAGGTAATTGAAACGGCGACAACGGAATATTTAGCCCAATGTTTGGAACCGGAGGATTTGAGTTTTCCGGTGATGCCTGCCTTTGGTAGTTGGGTGAAATCTAGGGATGAGGAGTCGGGAAATAAAGTTTATGGGGTAGTTTATCATGCTACCACTTGCCCAATTGATTCGGTACATCGGGCGAGGGCGTTAGGATTAAGTTTAGAGGAATTACGAGAACAGCAACCCCAAATTTTTGCGATGTTGAAAACGGAATTTCGGGTAGCAATTGTGGGATTTGAAGTGACTAGGGAGGGAAATAATTCTCAATCACAACGGGGTAAAATTTATCAATATATTCCGCCCCGTCCGCCTCAAATTCATCAGGGGGTTTATGAGTGTGAACCGGATGAAATTGTTGGTTTTAGTCAGGAATTAGATTTTTTAAGAACCTTATTAGATGTGAGTAATGCTCCGGTTGATTCTTTGGTAGCTGCGGCTATTCGAGAAGTTTATAAGTTCAAAACATTAGATAGAGCTTGGTTAATTGAAGCGGGACGAACCCTGAGTATTTTATTAAAAGATGATTATGATCGCTTGCGGGTAATTCTCAAACAAATTCATCCTTGATTATGGGGGACTTAAATTTATCCAACTTCTGTCACTTTCCGAATTAACCAAGTAGTAAATAAACTAATTTATCCCAATGTCATCATCCATAGGTTTTGTTTTACTAACTCACAGAAACCCAGAGCAAATTCACAGGTTAATAGATCATTTAAACAAAATGTTCAATTATCCAACTATTGTTTGCCATCATGACTTTTCCAAATGTGATTTATCGGTGGATAACTTACCCAAAAATATCTCCTTTGCCCGTCCTAATATACAAACCAGGTGGGGTGATTTTTCCTTAGTAGAAGCTACAATACAAGCAATTAAACTGATGTATGAGTCTGCAAATTGCCCAGATTGGTTTATATTGCTTAGTGGATCAGATTATCCGATTAAAACTGCTAAAGAAATATTAGGCGATTTAACTTCAAGTAAATATGATGCTCACATACACCATGAAGAAATTATATATAAAGTTTATAAACAAAATGTAAAAATGAGTGTGATCTGGCAAATGTTAGCCCATCAGCGATACCGTAGTTATGAATTATTTTCAGTTCCTTTTTTAAATAATCCCAAAGTTCGTTTGGAACATCCATTATTAACTAAACCCTTCCTTCCCTTTTCCGAGAAACTTCTCTGTTTTGCTGGAAGTCAATGGTTTTCTGCTAACCACCGAGCCGCCGAGTATATTATTAACTTTCACAGTCAAAAAAATGCCTTAACATCACACTATCGTCATCGAATATTTGCCGATGAATCCTATTTTCAAACTATCCTGGCTAATGCACCGCACCTAAACTTAAAAAACGATGATTACCGCTATGTAGACTGGTCAACACAAGGCGCTCATCCCAAAACAATGGTAATGGAAGATTTGCCTAATCTTCTCTCCTCATCATGTCATTTCGCGCGAAAATTTGATATAGATGTAGATAGCAATATTCTTGATCAACTTGACACCATTACCTTAGCATGATATGTTAAATTCAGATCAAAAAGATAGCAATACTGCTCGGTTAAGGAAATTAACATCGGTTAAGGAAATTAACATTACAAAAAGCTCATCTTTGATTANNAGTCGTAAAACCAATCTATTTGTACACAGTAATTGAATAAATTCATGGCTAAACAATATATCCCTAACGCATTTTTAAAAGTAGAAAATTCTCAAATTTATACAATATTTAGCTGGAGTAATCGACAACCAGAGCTAATTCCGTCCCAATCTTGGTTAGCAGTTCTAGAGATATTTATTCATCAACACGATGTTGAATTAGCTTACCAAACTTTCCAACAAATAAAATTAAACCCTATGACCGAGAAAAATACGGTCGCAATCGGGCAGTATAATTCTCTCGTCTGCAATCAAGCCTTAACTTTATTAAGAAATGAACGTTTAACAATTTTAGAAAAAGACCTTGGCAGTTTTTTTGAAGAAAAGGAACAATTTGATCTGAGCAAATTAAGTCAGATTAATCCTCAAGTTCTGATCCATTTATTTTCTCCATTCCTACTGAAAAAGGATTTAGGGGAAATTAATAGTTTTTCTGACTTTATTGCCATAGTTGTACATTTAGAGAAAATGGGTTTATTATCTCCTGCTCATCAATCTTTAGATTGGGGTGATTTCAAGAGAACAAATCCCATTTGTCAAATGTTCGGTTTTTTGAGAGGACAACCAGTTGATAGATATTATCTTGACAAGTTTATCAAGAAAATTCGACCGGAAATTGTTGGTAATATTCTAGAAATCGGCGCTACACCACAAGCCAAAGAAACTTATCAATTAAATGCAGAATCATCCTATCATGTTCTTAATCTGGAATCATTTCCAGAAGTAGATATAGTTGGAGATGTTCATAATCTGAATCTAATTGAACCTGAATCTTTTGATACAATCCTTCTATTCTCTGTTTTAGAACATTGTTATGCTCCTTGGATAGTAATAGAAAATATTTACACTTGGTTAAAACCGGGAGGTAAGTGTTTTGCGATGTCTCCTGTTTCTGCCAAAATCCATAATATCCCTCAAGATTATTGGCGCATTATGCCTGATGCTTATACTTGGATGCTCAAGGATTTCTCTCAACATGAATTACATTTGTGTGGAAATACCATGACTGTACTGGCTGATATTTATGGGATATCGGCGGAAGAATTAACGATTGAAGAATTAGATGCTCATCATCCGGATCACCCAGTTTGTATCTGTATTGCTGCTACAAAATAGAGCCAAGAAAAGTTTTTGGCGAATATAATTCGCTACTACACAAACGAAGTCCACCTGCGTGGACTAATTAATGAAAAATTAAGGCTTTTGAACCCACGAAGGTGGGTTTTATCTGTGTAGCTGCGAATTATATTCGCCCAGGTGAATATGAATTTAGACTAAGGGATTATCTAACTTCTGGTAACAACGAGGGGTAATTAAGTCAGGGTGAAAAATCTCTAAAAAATTACTTTTTAATTATTGTATGATGTTATGTACAAGGTTTAATTAAATTTAGTTAGACCTTGGTAACTGGTTTTGAAATTCAGTTATTTCTTATCTGTCGTCCCATTTGTGTACTATACCCATGATGAGTCCTCTCAAGTTTGATATTACCCCTGAAATTAGCATTATTCTTTGTACATTCAATCGCGCTAAACATCTTAATTATTGTATTGATACTGTGATCAATCAAACTTACCACAATTGGGAACTTTTAGTCGTTGATGATGGCAGTCAAGATCATACTTTTGAAATTGTTAATCCTTATTTGCAAAAATTTAGTAATATTCGTTATTTAAAGCATCAAAATAGAAAACTAGCTTATGCTAAAAATGTGGGTATTCAAGCTTCCTTTGGGAAATATATCACCTTTATTGATAGTGATGATAGCTATAAACCTAATCACTTAGAATCACGTCTTACTTATCTAAAATCTCATCCTGAAATTGATTTACTACAAGGCGGATTCTTTTCTGAGGAAGAAATTTTAGTCGCTGATTATTATGAACCAGGGAAAACCATTAATTTAAAAGAATGTGTTTTAGGCCCTACATTTTTTGGTAAACGTCAAGTGTTTTTTGAGTTAAAAGGATTTGATAATATCGCTTACGGTGAAGATACAGATTTTTGGCAACGAGCAGAAAAAGTATTCAAAACTCACAACTTAACCGACCCGGAAACCTATATTTACACAAGAGCAGAAACAAGTATTACTAAGAGTGTTTTAGAGAAGATTTCTTCATTAGATTAGGTAATTGGTATGAAAATTAATATTTCCTTCTCCCAAATCAGAAGTTATTTTTCCCTAATTGTCGGAATTGTCCTCTATTTATCTCTAGTATTCTTATCGAGTTGTCAGACTACATTACCAAAAGATCATAACGTAATTCATCTGACACTATGGCAATCAATTAATCCTCCAGTAAACCGCGATGTTTTTGAAAGATTGGTGGAAAAATTTAATCAAAAACAGAGTGATATTCAGGTAGAATCTATTTACGCAGAAGGATTACCAAAAGTATTAACGGCTGTTGTTGGTAATTCCTCTCCTGATATTCTGTCATTTTATCCTCAAATTACGGGTCAGTTTGTCGAACTGGGAGCAATTGTTCCCTTAGAAGAATGGTTTGACCAATTACCCTGGAAATCTGAAATTATTCCTAACACATTGGAGGAATTAAAATTAGATGGTCACCTNNATTCCCCTTTCTACCAGTAATCTGGCTATTGTTTATCGTCCCACACTGTTTGAAGCTGCGGGAATAAAAGAACCGCCGAAAACTTGGGAAGAATTGCGCCAAGTTGCTAAAAAATTGACTATAGATAAAAATGGCGATAAACTACCAGAACAATATGGAATATTACTACCTTTAGGCAAGGGAGAATGGACTGTTTTTAGTTGGTTTCCGTTTTTATTAAGTGCGGCTTGTGAAATAGTAACTAATGGCTATCCCAATTTAACTAATGCTGGAGCTATTACCGCTTTAAAATTCTGGGAAGACTTAATTAAAGATGGTTCAGCCATTCTTTCTAGTCCAGAACGGGGTTATGAGGAGGATAATTTTCTGGCTGGTCGTGTGGCGATGCAAATAACTGGCCCTTGGACTTATATTACTAAATCTCAAGTTGATTATCAAGTATTTCCCATCCCTGCTAATATTAAGAAAGCTACGGTGATTGGTGCTGGAAATCTTTATGTGATGAAGACTAAGCCGGAAAGAGAGAGGGCAGCACTGAGGTTTTTAGAATTTGTGATTAGTGAAGAATTTCAAACAGAATGGGCTATAGGTACGGGTTTTTTACCTGTTAATATTAATTCTGTTCAAAGTCAGGCTTATCAACAATTTCTCAATTCCAAACCTTGGTTAAAAGTGTTTGTAGACCAAATGCCTGTGGCTCGCGCTCGACCCATTATTGCGGGATATAATCGTTTATCTGATAGTCTAGGTCGAGCCATTGAGTCCACATTACTCGGTCAATCTTCTGCTGAACAAGCACTTAAAGAAGCTCAAGAACGTTTAGAACTAATTTGGAAAAGTAATTAAGAAAAGTAATTAATTAGTTACAAATTCCGGTTTTTTGTTCTAGCAGATAAAGCTTTGTTGATTCTTCATAATAAGCGGTAGCTGCGGCAGATTCAGAGGCAATTAACCGAGTAATAACTTCGTTTGTTTGGGGAACTTGTGGGTGATTGGCATGAACATAATCTAAGACATTGTAGCGATACCAGGGTGCAACGCTGGGATGATTGCGTAACTTCTCGCGGATACGATCACTAATCATAAAGTTAGATTCAGTCAATAAGCTGTGCCAATAATCACGGGTGCGTAAATTAATATGTCCATGTCCACCTTGACCCGGAACGGCGGCGGAAAATATGACTACTGGTGCAACTTTAGTCAGCCAATTTATAATAGTAGGTGAACTTTCGGGTTGTAAGTGTTCGGCTACCTCTAGGGATATAGCTAGATCAAAATGTTTGTCTTGAAAAAAGTTAGCGATCGCGTTAGGATCATTTAAGTTCAACGGATAAAATTCTACTGATAATCCTGTAAAATCCGGTTGGGAATAACCATCAACAGATGTTACCTGTACCCCTAGTTTTGCCAGTTCTCGACTTAGATGACCAGGGCCACAACCCAATTCTGCTACGGTTTTTGGATGATAAATCTCCACAATATACAAAGCTAGGGTCTGATAATCGGTGTCAAAAGCCTGGCTCTGGAAATAATCTGAAGTGTAAGCAATCGTCTGATCAATCATTTGTGTTTATTCCACTTAATATACTCACAGGATAACGGAAAAGTTGACCCGCTACTTATTATCTTTTGATTCTTTGATTCAAAATACTCAAAACGTGGTACATTGAGGAGGTTGTCTAAAAATCACACATCCAGGGATTCGGGTGTTTCTAGGGTTTAAACCCTTAGCTGATACGCCTGGATGGAGGATTAACCCGAATATAGGAGTTATAAAGAATGGGCGTTATTAGTTTGGCAGAAATGCTGGAGTCTGGAGTTCACTTTGGACATCAGACCCGCCGTTGGAACCCGAAAATGTCTCCTTATATCTACACGGAGCGTAACGGGGTTCATATTATTGATTTAGTTCAAACCGCAGAACTAATGGAGGAGGCCTATGATTATGTCAGAAGTTCCTCTGAAGATGGGAAAAAGTTTCTGTTTGTTGGGACTAAACGTCAAGCTGCTGGAATTATCGCCAGTGAAGCCGCCCGTTGTGGGGGATATTATGTTAACCAACGTTGGTTGGGGGGAATGCTGACCAACTGGGCGACGATTAAAACCCGGGTTGACCGTCTGAAAACTTTGGAAGACCGCGAGTCTAGTGGTTATTTTGATTATCTTCCTAAAAAAGAAGCTTCGGTTTTACGTCGAGAATTGACGAAATTACGGAAGTATTTAGGCGGAATTAAAGCCATGCGTCGTGTTCCTGATGTGGTAATTTTAGTTGACCAACGCCGGGAATATAACGCCGTTATGGAATGTCGGAAATTAGATATTCCGATTGTGTCTTTATTAGATACTAATTGTGATCCTGATTTGGCAGATATTCATATTCCAGCCAATGATGATGCTATTCGTTCAATTAAGTTGATTGTCGGTAAGTTAGCCGATGCAATTTATGAAGGGCGTCATGGTCAAGGTGCAGAAATGTCTGGAGACTTTGATGATGCTTACGAGGAAGAATATGAAGAAGATGAAGAAGTTGAAGATATCGGCGATTTAGATTCTGATTCGGAGTCGGAAGAATAAAACCTAAAATAGTTCTCAGGAGTCTTTTTTTTAGGCTGGTTTAAGCTAAATTATCCGGTCGAGACTCCTGGGAAGTAATCATGGAAAACATTTAGATTCATTTGTTATACTTGTGGTTAACAGATGAGTAATGGCGATAGGTAAACATAAAACAAATCTGAGGAAAAGATGGCGGAAATCTCAGCAAAACTTGTTAAGGAACTGCGCGATAAAACGGGCGCGGGGATGATGGACTGTAAAAAAGCCCTGATTGAAAATGATGGGGATATCACTAAGTCCATAGAATGGTTGCGTCAAAAGGGTATTAGTTCTGCGGATAAAAAAACATCTCGCAGCGCTACCGAAGGCTTGGTGGGAAGTTATATTCACACTGGCGGACGGGTGGGGGTAATTGTGGAAGTCAACTGCGAAACTGACTTTGTGGCGCGTCGGGAGGAATTTAAGGCATTAGTGAATAATATTGCGATGCAAATTGCAGCTTGTCCTAATGTGGAATATGTTTCTATTGATGATATTCCCGCGGGCATTACCGCTAAAGAAAAAGAGATTGAAATGAAGCGGGATGATTTAGGAAATAAACCCGATAATATTAAGGAAAAAATCGTTCAAGGACGAATTGATAAGCGTCTCCAAGAGTTATCTTTGGTTGATCAACCTTACATTCGTAATCAAGATATTACGGTGGCGGAGTTGGTGAAACAAAGTATTTCTCTGTTAGGAGAAAATATTAAAATTCGTCGCTTTGCTCGTTTTGTTTTGGGTGAAGGTTTGGAGAAGGAAGAAAAGAATTTTGCGGATGAAGTAGCCGAACAAATGGGTAAAGCCTAGGTTAATTCTGAAGTTAATTGATAGTTGAGACTCCGATCTAATAGGAATTTAATTATGATCGGAGTTAATTAATTCGTAATTCGTAATTCCTAATTCGTAATTCCCTTATGACTGGATCAATAAATCGCGTTGATCAGGATATCGCTGCTTTGGAAGAGGCGATCGCTAAAATTGCCCAAGAGTTTCATCAAGCCTATAGGGTGTATTTGGTCGCCCTGGGGCAAGGGGTACGTCAACAATTGATTTTGGCGAGTTATCATCTCTGTACTCAAACCTATCCTCAAGCATTTTTAGAGTTATCGGTTTCACAACGACAAAAATTACAACAGGAGCTAAAAAATTTAGCCCGACAAATGCAGGCTGATTTGTGCGATTCTCTGCACATTCTAGTTTCTTTTGAACTTGTAGATGGAGAGGAGGAGGATTTTACCTCTGAACCGGGGGAGGCACAGCCCGAGGAAAATTTGCCGGTTTCTCGGACTCGACAACCGTCAGATTTATTTACTTGGCAAGAAGCGATTGAAACCGAAATTGTGCGGCTGTTGAAATTGCTATCTAAGGATGCCAATTTGCTGTTACAACGGTTGGGGATGTTACCAAAAAAATTACCTGAAGCGATTTTGGAAGTGGCTTCTAAGGCTGNNGCTGATGCTTCTAGTGATATGATCGCTGGGCCGGCGAATTTGCTCCAGATCATGATTGAGACGGAGGATGATGACGAGTCCCAAACTTCGATAATGACCAGGTTAACGGCTATTCATCTGCGGTTGGGGGAAATTGAGTTTGCGGATGCTAATGTGATGGCGCGACGTCATCAACTTCGTCATTTATCTGGACAGTTGAGTGGTATTCGTCGGGACTATCAAAAAAAGTTACGCGAGAGGGCTGTGATTCAGGCAGAATTGGCTTGGAGAGCGAGTTGGTATGAGGATTGAGAAATGGCTGAAATGGTTATAGACTGGGTTGTATGGCTTTTAATTGACTAAAAAATCAAGTGTA
>DMPJ01000005.1 GCA_003456035.1 Planktothrix sp. UBA8402 | reverse complement strand
ATCGCTAACTCATTAGTACGCTACTTATGGCGTAACTGCGTAAGTCCTGACATAGCTACGAGCTAGTTTTTTTGCTCGTTGAGGACTTTTTAGTTGTGGTTTTGGTGGTTTTAGCTGTGGTTTTAGCGGCTGTTTTTGTTGTTTTAGACTTACTCCGAGAACTCGAACCCGAATCCGCTTTTGCTGCTAACAATTCCAATGCTTGGGCTAAGGTAAACGCCTCGACAGGCGAATCCTTGGGTAAGGAAGCATTGATTTTCCCATGTTTAACATAAGGCCCATAACGACCATCATAAACGTTTATAGGTTCCCCATCTTCGGGATGAGTTCCTAACTCCCGCAGAGGCGGAACTTCTTTTTTACCCCGTCCCCCTCGACCACTGGTTTTAGGTTGGGCCAACAGTTCTAAGGCCCGTTCTAAACTAATAGTTAACACATCATCAGGGGCTTTCAGCGACCGATAATCCTTACCCTCTTTCCCCTGGTCATGGACAACATAAGGCCCAAACGGCCCCAAGGCTGCTTTAATTTTGGCCTCGGTTTCAGGATGAGTTCCCAATAGTCGGGGTAGGGCTAATAACCCCAAAGCCATTTCCATGGTGACGTTTTCCTTCTCAACGCCTTTAGGAATAGACACCCGTTTCGGTTTTTTACTACCTTCAGCCTCCAACCCCAACTGTAGATAGGGGCCGTATGGGCCGATTAATATATAAATGGTTTCTCCCGTTTCCGGGTGAACTCCTAATTTTTCTGGCCCTTCAGTTTTTTGTCCCACCAATTCCCGAATTACATCGGGGGTTAAATCCGCCGGAGTTAAATCTTGGGGAATGGAAGCGGTAATCATTTCCTCTCCAGTTCCCGCCTCAATATAGGGGCCAAACTTACCAATACAGACACGATATTGAATCGGGTCATCTTCATCCCCCAAATTTTCTAACTCAATAGTTCGGGCGACTTTAGTATCAATTTTACTGGCTTGGTCTTTAACCTGATTTTCCAGTCCAGCATCCCCTAAATAGAATTTTTCCAAATAGGGTAGCCAAGGAGCTTCTCCGGTAGCAATATCATCCAGGGTGTCTTCCATGCGGGCGGTAAATCGCAAATCCACCAAATCAGGGAAGTATGTTTCTAGGAGGTTGGTAACAGCAAAGGCCGTAAAAGTTGGAATCAGGGCGTTATTTTTTAACTGAACATACCCCCGATCAATAATGGTTCCAATTACACTGGCGTAGGTACTAGGGCGACCAATACCTTCACTTTCCAAGGTCTTAACTAAAGACGCCTCCGTAAACCGAGCCGGAGGTTGGGTTTCGTGTCCCACCACATCTAACTTTTTGCAGTCGGGATGGTCGCCAACTTTCAGAGGTGGTAATAATACCTCTTGGTCTTCCAATGCTGCTTCTGGGTCGTCGGAACCTTCAACATAGGCCCGCAGGAACCCAGGAAAATCAATTCGTTTTCCGCTACTACGGAATCCGGCATCCTCAACTTTTAACTCAACGGTAATATTGGTTTGGCGAGAGTCGGCCATCTGGGAGGCAACGGTACGCTTCCAGATTAAATCGTAGAGGTTGAGTTCGGCTCCACTCAAGGCTGTTTCTTGGGGAGTGCGAAAAGAACTTCCGGCCGGACGGATGGCTTCGTGGGCCTCCTGCGCTCCTTTGGATTTAGTCGTATATTGCCGAGGTTTGGGACTGAGGTAATTTTTCCCATATTTTTGTTCCACACATTCCCGGGCGGCGGTAATCGCTTGCTCCGATAAATGTACGGAATCTGTTCTCATATAAGTTATATATCCCCGCTCGTACAAACTCTGGGCGGTTTGCATGGTCTGACGGGCACTTAACCTGAGTTTACGGTTAGATTCCTGTTGCAAGGTGGAGGTGGTAAACGGAGGAGAAGGTTTGCGAGTAACGGCTTTTTCCTCTAAGTTGGCCACCGTCCAGGGTTTACCCGATAACCGTTGTTTTAAAGCCTCTGAAGCGGCTTCATCCAGTAAAACCACCTTCCGACCAGAGGCAATTTTTCCAGTGGTTTCATCGAAATCGCTCCCGGTTGCCACTTTTACCCCGGCCAGACTCACCAGTTTGCTTTCAAATTTACTTCCCGCGCCTCCCTTTGCTAAGGGGGGGTTGGGGGGGGTATATTCCAGCAGGGCTTTTAAATCCCAATATCCCCCAGACCGGAAAGCCCGACGATCCCGTTCTCTGCTGACGAGTAAACGCACGGCCACGGACTGTACCCGTCCGGCGGATAATCCCTTAGCAATTTTTTTCCACAATAGGGGGGAAAGGGTATAACCATAGAGGCGGTCGAGGATGCGACGGGTTTCTTGAGCATGAACCAGTTCTTCATCAACGGTACGACAATTTTTTAGAGCTTCACGAATTGCCTCTTGGGTAATTTCGTGAAACACCATCCGTTTAATTGGGACTTTCGGTTTCAGAATTTGGAGTAAATGCCAACTAATACTCTCTCCCTCGCGGTCTTCGTCAGTAGCGAGAACGAGTTCGTCCGCTTCTTTGAGGGCGGCTTTGAGTTCCTTAACAATTTTTTGCTTATCTTTGGGGATAACGTAAATGGGTTCAAAGTTTCCTTCCACATTCACTCCCAGTTTTGCCCACGTTTCTCCCTTATATTCTTCGGGGATTTCCTCAGCAGAGGGGGGAAGGTCACGGACATGACCCATTGAGGCTTCTACCCGATAGCTCGATGGTAAGAAGTTGCGAATGGTACGGGCTTTGGTTGGAGATTCAACAATGACTAAAGTTGACATAGTACCTTCTCAGGTTACAGCAAACACCGGACTTGGGGAATGAAGAAAAAGCGTTGGTAATTGCTTTTGATGACAATATTAGCACTACAAGAGCCATAAAAACTCTCGCCGAACCCCCAAATCTAGGATGGGTAAGCTCCACTGCCCTCACGAATTTAGAATTAGAGTAGTATTATTATCGGCGATCGCTGGTTAAATTAACCATTGGTACTGTCTGTTGGGTAGCTTATTTGATGGTCGGGATCGGTGAACCCACAAAATCTATGATCAGGGGAATTGACAACTAGCTTTCTTGAGAATTGCTTTGCAACCATCTCTGAATTGTAGCATAAATATCGCTACGATTCCCTTCTTTCCTAAGTCCAATACCGACAATCAAAACGAGAACCTTTTCTTGTTCAATCGTATAAATAATTCTATATCGCTGACTCACGGCTCGAATACTGCGATAACCTTTGAGAATATTTTTTAAGGCTTTTCCTTGCTTTTCTGGATCTAACTTTAATTGCTCAATCCTTTTATTTAACCCTTCTAGGTGACGGCGATCCTTAATATTCTCTAGCATTTCAAGCGCAAGAGGAGTTAATTCAATTACATATTCTTGAGGAGTTTCTAATTCGCTCACAGTCCTAATTTCACCTTAGCGTCTTCCCAATAAATAGTTTCCCCTCGTTTTGCTTGTGCGATACTTTTTTGTAAGTTTTGACTAAATTCGGGATCTGAGAGAATTTCTAAGGTTTCAACTAGACTAGAAAATTGTTCATAACTCAAGGCAACCATGATCGGTTGGCCTTCTTTCGTAATAATCAGAGGATCGTCTTGCAAACGATCAGGAAGCTCTAAAAATTGTTGTTGTGCTTCGGTGAAGGATATTTCAGCCATAACAGATTGTTAGTAGGCGTGCAACTCTAACTTTAGCACAGACAGAGAATCCCGGATCTCTTAATCAGTATTCTCCGCTATAAATCCTAAATATCCTCTGGGTGTAATCATCCAATTTTGATAAATTCCGGTACTTTGATTTCCGATTAATACTGTTGTTAACATATCCACCGCATCGGGATTAAATTGTTCTAAAGTTGTTAACTTAATTTCCTCATCGGGTCGATAAGCCGAACGAACGATCGCCACCGGAGTATTCCCAGAACGAGCTTGTAAAAAAATCCGTTTAGCGGTGTGTAATTGCTCGGTACGAGTGCGCGATCGCGGATTATATAAAATACAAATAAAATCCCCTTGAGCCGCCGCCGTTAATCGTTTTTCAATCACTTCCCAAGGTGTCAATAAATCACTCAAACTAATCGCACAAAAATCGTGCATTAAGGGCGCCCCCACCCGACTCGCCGCCGACTGTAAAGCACTAATTCCCGGAAACACCCGCACCCCCGGAGTTTTCCCATCCCAACCCCTTGTCCGCAACTGTTCAAACACTAACCCGGCCATCCCATAAATTCCACAGTCCCCCGACGATACCACCGCCACCGTTAACCCCCATTGGGCTAAATCAATTGCCCGTTCTGCCCGTTGACGTTCTTGGGTAATGGGATAGGATTCAATAATCTGGCCCCCATGTAACAATGGCCGAATCAAGTCCAAATACAAGGAATATCCAATCACCACATCGGCCTGGACAATGGCTGTTTGAGCAGCCGGGGTAATTTGATCCAGTGCCCCTGGGCCAGTTCCCACTAAAAATAACTCCCCGGTGCGGCCAATATATTCCTGTTCAGCTTCAGCAATAGCCACCGTTACCGCCTGTCCGATCCGATTTGGGCCCGATTCCGATGGTAAGGCCCGATAAATTTGCTTAGAAACCAATAACTGCTTAACCCCGGCGGCTTGTAATGCTGCGGCTTCAGCCACACTCGGAGTTCCGACTTCTGCTGACACCACCTGAGACGGGTTAGGAACTTCTATTTCTCGCAAGACTTCTGGCCCAAAGGTGCGTAAAGGCCAATTTTTGTCTTGGCACAATTCCACTAATCCGGGTTCATCTGCTTTAATATCTAAAGTGGCAATTCCGGCGATCGCATTTTCCCCTAAATTATACTGTTCTAAAACCTGCTCAATTGCCGTTTCAATTAAACTCCTAGGGGTGAAGCGTTCGCAACCCACACCGACCCATAACACCCTGGGAAACCATTGAACTTGAGGGGTATGGGATGCCAGCTTATTTAGACAACTGATGTAAATTCTAGGGGTATTTTCCGCCGTTTCTGTACTGGGAGTCAAATCAAAAGAATGACCTTGAGGTAAACCCTTTTGCCATAAATTTGAACCCGCCTCCTGAATCACCTTGATCTGTTCTCCCCTAGCCATAGCAGCACTTACAGCCGTCCAGTCTCCTTGTCCCCGTCCCCAACCAAACCGAACTCCCAACAAATCCACCGCAGGTAATTTTAAACCATTGGCCGCCCCGGTAATTATCGGTGTGGCGTTCAATTGTAGGGCCAGTAGGCGAGTTAGTTGGTCAGCGCCTGCTTGATGTCCACCGGATACACTGATCACGAATTTTCCATTTTGATCAACAACTAGAACCGCAGGATCACTGGATTTATGTTGTAATAAAGGGGCAATTAATCGCACCACAGCACCTAGGGCTAAACCAAAAATTAACGCCCGGTGACTTGACCAAAGTTGGGCTATGTGTTCCGATAGAGAACCGGAATAGACTTGTGTTCCGGGTAAGGGGGCGAGGGTATCGGGTATCCACAGGATCGCATTTAAACGTTGACACAGGGGATGGAGTGTTTGTAGTGCTTGGGGAGTCGTAGCAATGGCAGCAATGGGTTGAAATTGGGAAAAACTCATCTTTAGGGCTAACGGAAATAGATTAGAATAGAGAACTTGTTTCTTTTTTATTGTACATGGGGAATACTCCTATTTATTATCATATTATCATGTATTGAGGAATTATCAAATAGAACTAAACCTGTGAGCAAGTTGTCAATTTTTATTTTAGGTAAAAAGGCGGAGCATCTATAATGGATCAGAAAACGGAATTATTATTAAAGTTAGATATTTTTAGACAATTTTATACAGAAGAAATCGAGATTATTAGCGAATATTTTTCGATTCATAAGTTCTTTGATTTACAAGTGATTATGCCCCAAACGGTTCAGGATTCATCCTTTGGGATTATTCTATCTGGAGAAGTCAGTGTTAGTGATGACCAGATGGAAAATTCTAGTCGCACTAAAGGGGATATTTTAGGGGAAATGGCATTTATTCAAGGTTTTAGGTCGGATTTTATTGCGGCTAGTGATGGGGCGATCGCAATTATGACTTTTGATGATATTGAAAAGTTGAAATTTAAAAAACCTTATTTAGCAGTTAAATTAGTCGATTTTGTCACCCATAATTTAGTTAACGATTTACGAAAAAATGACAAAGAAGATCCAATGGAAATTATTGTATTATTAGCAGATGAAAACTTATTTTCAGATTTAATTAATTTAATTAAGGATCATCTTCATATTATTAAAAACTTCTCGGTTATTACCTCCGACAAGTTAAAAAAAATCTTAGAACAAAACACAAATTTAACCATTAGTCAAGTAATTGAACCCCAGAGTTTAATTTTGGGTGAAACCGCGATAGGTCATCAAATTTTGTTAGACCAAGTTAAAGCAATTGTCTATCTAAGAGATCCGATAAAAGTCGAATCAAATTCAGCATCAATTGAAGCCTTATCTCGGTTATGTGACTTACAACAAGTTCTATTTTCTACAAACTTATTAACAGCAAATGCTATTTTTCAATATTTGGAATAAAGGCAAAATTAATCCCTAAAAATCTATCAAATCAAGGAAATTATCCCATGAATAAACAAGTTTTAATCCTAGGAGGTAGAGGCCGAATTGGCAATAGTGTTGCCGAAGATTTAGCCCAACATACATCCGCCGATATTACTATTACCCGACGTAAACTTACGGAAAATATTGCGATTAATTCTGAGTTTCAGATGTTAGAATTAGATTTAGAAGATCAACATAAATTAGAAAAAGCGATCGCCAATTCCGATTTAGTTATTCACTGTGCCGGGCCTTTTCAATATCGAGATTTAGGGGTTTTAGAAACCTGTATTCAACATCAAGTTAACTATATTGATGTTAGCGATAACCGAGACTTTACCCGCAGGATTTTAGACCATTCTGAAGCCGCTAAAAATGCCGGAGTCACCGCTATTATTAATACGGGTATTTTTCCTGGTATTTCTAATAGCATGGTGCGTCAAGGAGTCGAACAATTTGATCAAGTCGAAAAAATCCACTTAAGTTATGTTGTTGGTGGGTCAGGCGGTGCAGGAATAACCGTAATGAGAACTACCTTTTTGGGGTTACAAAGTCCTTTTCAAATCTGGATAAACGGAAAATGGCAAACAATTAAACCCTATAGCGAAAGAGAAACCATTGAATTTCCTCCCCCCTACGGAAAAACCGGAGTTTATTGGTTTGATATGCCAGAATGTTTTACCCTAGTCGAGTCTTTTCCCGTTAAAACCGTAATTACAAAATTTGGCACTATTCCCGATTTTTATAATTATCTAACTTGGAGTGTAGCCCATTGGTGGCCAGAAAGTTGGCTGAGAAATCCCGCCGTAATTGAGTTTTTATCTCAAGTTAGTTATAAGATGACTAATATCACCGATATTTGGAGTGGAATCGGGGTAGCAGTTCGTTCCTGTGTGACCGGAATTAAACAAGGAAAAACCGTTGATTTTTGTTCTACAATTGTTCATGAAAATACCGCTAAAATTGCCGGAATTGGCACTGGAACTATTGCGGAACTTTGCTTAAATGGTAAACTTCAAAAACCCGGTGTTTGGCCTGTTGAACAGGTACTTTCAACTCCCTTATTTGAAGCAGTAATGAACAAAAGAGGAGTTAATATTCACACCTATTTCAGTTAGGAATTGGATTAGCGCAGAAAAGGAGGACGTTTAGTATCAGTATCAGGCTTATTTTTAGCCGACTCCGCAAGGAAACGTTTTAACGCTTTTTCACGGTTTTTCATAAAAGCCCCCCAAAAGCCCGGTTGAAACTCATCCATTGTTTTAGCTAAAGCCCAAACATCAATGGCTAGGATATTATACATTCGTTCATCTTCGCATCTGAGGGTATTAATCTGTTCTAGCAGCTTGCGTTTTATACTAGCAGTCGATTGATCTTCGTCGTTGGTTGTCATGTTAAAAGTTTTATTAATTATATATAATAAACCATAAAATGGCGTAGCAGCTTAGAATCAAAAGAGTAAGTTCTAGCGGAATACTTTTGATTAATATGTTACGTCAAATTTCTTTGGGCGCCCTAGGTTTAGTGGTAGGTGGAATCTTAACTGTAGTTGGTTTTGCCGCCTATTTTACGGATAATGCTACATTGAACTTAGCAGGATTTTTCTATGGAATTCCCGTATTATTGGGAGGATTAGCCCTAAAAGCGGCAGAACTCAAACCCATACCTTTTACTCAAGATACATCCTCGGAGGTCGCAGCCCGTCGAGAGCAACAGGCTACAGAAACTCAAAATCAAGTCCGCAAAGATGTCACCCGTTATCGCTATGGCCAAGAAGCCCATTTATCCGATGTTTTGGAACGTTTAGGACTTAGCCCCAACCGAGAAGAACGTCCCCTCCTCCAGGGTATCAGAGAAACCTTAATTAATGATTCCTATTCATTAATTTTAGAGTTTGATTCTCCGTTTATGTCTCTGGAAAATTGGCAAAAAAAACAGGATAAAATTGCTAAATTCTTTGGGCCTAATTTACAAGTTGAAATTAGCCAACCCCAAGCAGAACAAATTGATGTCGCTTTAATTTCAGATCAACATTAGTTGTCAATTCTGGAAAATATCAAACATCCAATTATAGGGGCGGGTTCGGTAATAATTTTTATTCTTAACCATAAATATTATAAACTCGCCCAACTCTCTCTATTAATCCATCAGGATCAATTTAACCCGAAAAGCATTAATTAAGGAGATAACAGTCATGCAAATTACATTAAGTCAAGAACAAACACACCTGCTAGAACTATTAGTACAGCAAGGTCGGTATGCTTCATTGGAAGATGCGATCGATACCGCATTAATGTTTCTAGCCGATCAAATTACATGGAATGAATCAGAAGAAAATTCAGAATATTTGGCTTGGTTTGCACAAACACGGCAGAAAATTGAGGAAGGATTAGAACAATCAAAACGAGGAGAATCTTTTGATGGAGAAATGGTTATTGCTCGACTGAGAGATAAAGTTAAATTAGCGAGAGAGGTACAGGCATGAATCGTTTTATGTTATAATTTAGGTGGCAATTTTCACAGATCATATATGTCTGAAAGATTAGAAACTTCAAGACTTCAACAAGCGATCGATACAGTAGAATCTCTATCCTTTGAGGAGCAAAACCTAGTCGTTGAAATCTTAGTTAAGCGCCTACAGAGAAACCGTAAAGAGAAACTACGACAAGAACTTCAAGAAGTTCGACAAGAAGCCTCAGAAGGCATGATTAAAGTGGGTTCTGTAGATGATTTTCTCAGGGAGTTAGATACTTGAGAAGAATTGCTTGGACTCCTAAATCTTTAAGATCCTACAAACGATTAATTCGCCAAAATCCGCAGTTGCGAGTTGCTATCGAAGAAACTCTCCGTAAACTTGTCACCGATCCCTTCCATCCCACTCTAAAAACTCATAAACTTTCTGGTGAATTTGACGGTATTTGGTCATCTTCAATTGACTATCATTATCGTATTTTGTTCGATTTCATTGTTGTGAATGACTCTGAAAATACAATTTTACTGTTAAATATTGGCAACCATGATGATGTCTACTAGACTTGAAAATCAAGGGCGTTAGGCGAATAAACTATGGTGAAAAATAGTTAAAATAGTGACCGGGTTAAGGGGAGAAAAACGGGTTAAATTAGCAATCGGAACCGAACGAGATAACTGTACATTTAGAATCCGATAACTCCAACTTCTCTCAATACGTTTTCGTTGTTCTAA
>DMPJ01000109.1:4582-10756 GCA_003456035.1 Planktothrix sp. UBA8402 | reverse complement strand
ATACCACTCCCCCGACAGTTACCATTACGCAAAATCGTCCCTTCTCTGACAATACTGTTTACTTGAAGGTTGAATTTAGTGAACCTGTTCAGGGGTTTGAAGGTAATGATCTCCTCTTAGGGGGAACTGCGAACCCCAAAACCGCAACCATTACAGGTAGTGGTAGCAGCTATGAAGTAGCGATCGGGGAAATGACAGCATTTGGGAACATTTCGGTTACACTTCCAGCCAATACTGTCACCGATGAAGCAGGCAATTTTAACCAACAGAATACCGTCATTGATCAACTGACTAACTTTAGCCCACCAGACAAGCCAGAAACTCTAAATTTCCTTCAAGGTCTTGCTAAGGATCTGAAGATTTCTCTAGAACAACTAAACAAAACACCACTGGTTTTAGCAGCAAATACCACTAACGATCCCGTCAAGACACTTGAAGCATTTGCATCTAAATTGAAGGATACTCGTCTATTTAGTATTGACGCATTTAATAATCCTACCTTTGTAAACCAAATAGCAGGAGCAGCAAGTTCATCTGATATTGTAACAGGATTGAGCAGACTAAGTGCTGAACGATTTGCTTTGCTATATCGGTTAGGTTCTACCAGTTTTGGCAGTTCACCCATACGTCGAGCTCAGGTATTTAGCCACATCAGATATTTCAACATCTCGTTAACTGAGATTATGGTTGATAAATTTACCAGCGTCCGTTTCATAGGCCCAGGCGGGAGTATTGTGCCTGGCCTCTTTAATAAGGTTAATCAGGAGGACAGAGAAGCTCGCGAAAACTTAATCGCACCTCAATATGATGTGATATCCTTGGTTGATGACCTGGCACCAGAGAATTTTAATTCTATCCCCCTGTTAGATCCAGGAGACGATACATTTTCTCAGCATTATTATGTATTGAATTCCAATGGGGGTATGGTATTCCCTCTGGAAGTTCCCCAGAAATTGAGTATTTCTGAACAACCGATTAACTTCAATGCGACGAATCAGGAAATCGTTGAACATTTCAATCGAGAAAGCTTTGAAGTTTCTGCCCCTGAAAAGATTGGTAGTGCAATGTTGACGGAAAATAATCGCACCTTCCAAACTTTACAAGCTGATCTTCAAGAAACTCTAGGGACTGAATCTGCTGAACTCAATCAATTGGCTCAACAAATTTTAACTCGGTTTGATGCCAATACCCCATGGGATTTCTCTATGGTTGCTCCTTTCTCCCAATTGCCAGAGGATTTGCCGAGTAGTCAGCCAATTCTGATGCAAGCCAATGTGGCTTTATCCGAACAAACCGGACTCGGAAATCAACAAATTAGCTTGATTGATAGTACGGATTTGCCCAATTCTATTATTCAACTCAAAAATATTAATGTTGCTTTATTAAGGGGGCCAATGCAACTGGTGGGGGATACCGGAAAAAACATTGTTGTTGGAGATAAACTAGCCCAAACCATTGCGTTAGGTCAAGGGGCTGATGAAGCTCATGGCGGTGCTGCTGGAGATCTTCTCTATGGTGGAAAAGATAATGATTTGCTATTTGGAAATCAAGAAAATGATAACTTGTTTGGAGATTTAGGAAATGATAGCCTTTATGGTGGACAAGGGGATGATTTATTAGATGGAGGAGAAGGGGATGATCAGCTATTTGGAGATGTAGGAAATGATATTTTAATCGGTGGGAAAGGACGCGATCGCTTTTATATTGCAGCCAATACAGGAGTAGATATCATTAATGATTTTACTCTAGGTGAAGATCAAATTCAGTTAACAGATGGATTAATCTTTAACCAGTTGCAAATCACAACAGTTGATGGCAATACAATCATTAAACTTGCCAATACGGGAGAGGAACTCGTTAAACTGTTGGGTTTTGATAGTACCTTAATTAATTCCTCAGAATTTATCGCTTGATAGCAGTTAGCCAGGACGTGAGGTGTAGCAGTCTTTGTTAAACACAATGTTTAACAAAGACTGATGCAGCAAACATAGACAGTAAAGTGTTTTTCTCCTAGTTAAGCTGTTAAGCTTTTCCCGGCTATACAATTGATTTAAGATTGCTATAGCAATCCGCACCGAGGTTGTAATAATTTACAACTGACATGAAACAGCCAGAAGTATTACCTCTGTTCCCAGATCCGGTGTTCCCTTTTACTCAGGAATTTTGAACCCAACTCAAATAGGATTGCTATATATTAGCAATTTAAACGGTCTCCTCAATTAACCCACGAGGGGGAATAATTTCGATCCGTTTTTGTTCTAAATCCACAATTGGAACAATCTCTTTAACAAATGGAATCAAAACTGTTGGTAGGGGTTTGAGTTTACGTTTCTTTTTAGATTTACGATGAATAAGCTCTGGAATAGGTTCCGAAACGGGAGTTTCCTCTGTTGGGGTAGGGGAATATAACTCTACTTCTAATAAATCATTCCCAGCCGGAATCACGTCCACAACTCTGCCAATAATTCTAGCTTTTTCTTGGTCAAACACTTCCAACCCAATTAAATCTAAAACGTAAAATTCATCATCCTCTAAATAGGGGCGGTCTTGGTCTGTTACCATTAACGGACAGCCTTGTAATGCTTCCGCCTGACTCCGATCTTCAATTCCCTCGATTTCAACTACATAAATGCCTTTACTGGGCATTAAATAGCCACCCAAAAATTCTACAGGTTCAGGTTCAGTTTGTCCGGGATGTAATAACCAACGCTGTCCGGGTTCGATAAATCGTTCAGGAAAATCCGAATTGGGATAAACCCGCACTTCTCCTCTTAACCCATGAGCCGCAACAATAGTCCCGATCTCTATCCACTCAGACATGATAGTATTTCTTAATTCTTGCTGTTCTTTATTGATTTTATCCTGGGGATCTCCAATTTGGATTTCTTCGATTAACGCGCTTGGATGATATGAAAAACAAAAACAAATTTGCTCTTAGCTTCGCCTTTTGTCTATTTGGGACAGTCGGGAAGCTCACAACTAAGCCATTTGATCAACGGAGCCGGATCGCTACCGCCACTATTTTACTATTTTTTACCACTTTATCTACTAATTCCCTGGCTCAAAATCCCAATTTATCAGAATCTTCTGTCAGGGAACAAGAGATTAAAAATCAAGTTGATAATCAAGTTGATAATACCTTCCGTCGCCATTTAGCATTATTAAGTTTAATTTTACTCTTGTTACTGCTTTTGAATACGATCGCCGCCTGTGGAGTTTGGTTTTTACTAAAAAAATTAGCCCAACAAACAGCGTCCGCAGAACAAGAAATTGAAAGTCTAAAATCTGATACCTTGACAGAGATAGAACGGGTACTGATAGAGGCTAGACAAATTTTATATCAATTGCAAAATAAAAATGATTTAGCCCATGAAACGTTACAAACTCTAACTACTCAAAACTATGAACCTATTATTGAAGCCGTTTTAGTTGAACAGTCTAATTCATCGGAAGTTCAAACTCAGATTCAAAATGAATCAAGTTCTGAACTTGGGGAATTATTACCTGAAACTAATCAAATATCTCCAGCAACTGAAACCATAGTCACTGTTAATAATTCCGCAGAAGTTTTCATCCCTATTTTGTTAGCATCTGATCCAGAAACCGAAAAAAATCCAACTGTTGATCAGGCTGAAATTGAGGAAAAATCTTCTGATTCTACTGTAGCAGAAACCCCCGTATCAGAAGTTGAACTTGTACAAGAACAACTCAAACAAGCGGTTAATTTAGCTAAACAAGGAGATAAATTGTTTTTGGAGGGGAATTTAGAAACGGCAATTCAAAGTTATGATCAAGCGTTAAAATTTAAACCGGATTTAGCTGAAGTTTGGAATAATCGTGGGGTTGCACTCACGCGGTTACAACGTTATCATGAAGCGATCGTATCTTATGAAAGTGCGATTCAATTGCGATATAATTATGCTGATGCTTGGAATAATCGAGGTGTGGCTTTAGGAAAATTAAATCATTATGAAGCCGCTATTTTATCCTATCAAAAGGCAATTGATTTAAAACCTAATTATATGGATGCTTGGAATAATCGTGGCTTTGCTTTGGCGAAGGTTCAAAAATATGATCAGGCGATTTCATCTTATAATCAAGCTGCAAAAATTCGTCCTGATTTTTATAGAATTTGGTATAATAAAGCTAGATGTTATGCAGTTCAGGGACAAGTGGAATTAGGCTTAGAAAATTTAAAACGGGCAATGCGGTTAAATCCTGATGCTTGTCAAAAGTTAGTTAAACGGGAAACGGATTTTGATCCAATTCGACAGGATAAAAATTTCCAAAAGTTAAATTTTGATTCATAATAATTTAAGTTAAATGAAGATAACCCAATTAATTCTTGTTTGTTTTTCGTCTTATTTTGGCTTTTTTTCTCCAGTTTTATTTCAGTTTGAATCCTCCAAATCTCAAGTTATAACACCGGAAAATTTATTAAATGATCAGATTCAATTAATTAGTTTATCAACTTCTTATCCCAGAAGTGATCTGATTTTAATGCGAGATTTAATTCAAAATGAAGTTTCTCAAAGTTTAAGGCGAGTTAGTCCTTTATTAACAACTTGGATTTTAGTAGCTGTTTTGGTTCCGAGTGCGAGTGTTTTGAGTATTTTAATTTTGTTTTTTAAAATCACCCAGGATAGTCGCAAGTTTTCACAACATTTAGATTCTTTAAAAGATGATTTTATTCCTGAATTTTATGCTAGAATTGCGATCGCTCAGGATATTGTTTATGACCTCCAAGATTCTTTTCAAGTCACCGAAGAAAACATTCAAGGAATACAGGATAGACTAGACTCCATTTCGACTCAAGATGATGACTTGGAAGAATATACCTTAGAAGATGATAAAAACAGACTTAGAAACCGACGAGTTAACTGATCAAAAACTTAAATTTTTATAAATTAGGCATAAAAAACCAAGCCTATATCTGATATAATTTGTATTATAATATCATAAAATTAGCCCAATCAAAAATATCTACCTATGCGTTTTATTAGCGTTAAAACCGATTTTGGGTTCAAAAAAGTCTTTGCTTCTCCCCAGAGCAAAAATGTCTTGATCAGCTTCCTTAATGCTATGATCTATGACGGACAACCGACCATTGAAGACTTAGAAATTATTGATCCTTATGCGGCTGGAACTGTTACGGGATTAAAAGATAGTTATTTGGATGTTAAAGCTAAAATTACTGGGAATAAAACGGTAATTATTGAAATGCAGGTAATTAATGTTTCTGCTTTTACCAAGCGAGTTGTTTATAATGCGGCTAAAACCTACGCCACTCAACTCAAACCCAGAGAGGGATATTCTAAGTTAAATCCCATAATTGCATTAACAATTACGGATTTTGTGTTATTTAAAAATAACGATAAACTTATTTCCCATTTTGTCTTCCAAGAACTAGAAAACAAGTTCGAGTATCCTGAACGAGAAATAGAGTTAGTTTTTGTAGAATTGCCTAAATTTAATCAAGAATTAGAACAACTGGAAAATCTGTCTCAAAGCTGGGCTTATTTTATTAAAAACGTTTCTCAAATGGAACGAANNGAACAAATTCCAGAAGAATTATCATCGGTTGTCGAAATTCAAACTGCTTTTGAACTGGCAAATCGAGCCAATTTAACCCTAGACGAATTAGAAAAACTAGAAAAACGAGAAATGTTTTTTGAAGACCAAAAAGGGTCTATTCTTAAAGGCATAGAAGATGGCAGAATCTTAGGAATTAAGCAAGGAATTATTGAAGGTAAATCATCATTAATTCTACGTCAAATTTCTCGATTATTGGGTGAAATATCATCAGAAACTCAGGCAAGTATCCGACAGTTAAACTCTGACCAATTAGAGAATTTAGGAGAAGCGGTTTTAGACTTTAAAACGGTAGAAGATTTGTTAGTTTGGCTATCAACTGCATCGGAATTATAGACACGGATTAAAGAGGATTAAAGATGATTAACACTGATTTCAATTTACTTCCTATTTAATAGACCTTTAGATAGTTAATTAATTAAAATCTGTGAAATCATCTTTAATCATCTTAATCTGTGTTACGGGTTGATTCAGATTTGGTGTAATTAACAAATATTGACTCGAACCCGCCCCTACTTGTTACTATCCTATAGGTTCAATACCAGCAGCGCGAAGTTGGGCGGCTAATATTTCGGCCCGTTG
>DMPJ01000109.1:0-4562 GCA_003456035.1 Planktothrix sp. UBA8402 | reverse complement strand
TCAGCCCGTTGACGCTCCTGCTCAACCAGTTCTGCACCCCACAATAGCAAATTCCCCTGTTCGTCCCACCAGCGCAGCCAATAGCCGTGACGGTTTTGGCGGTTTCCTTGCCATGCACCCAAAAAAAGCTGCATTTCAGGTATCCAAAACCAGCCATGCTCATTAGCCGACTCCAGCCGATAGCGTTTGCTATCATCGAAACGATATAGTTCCAAACTGCCAGACTCTAGCTCAAAAATCCCATAATTAGGCACTTGCAAAATCTGTTCATAGAAGCAGAATTTCCCAGGGGGATAGGTTTCTTTGACCGAATATTCTCCGCCGTCGGTATCTGATAAAAACTCCAACACCAGCGCCGGAATTTCCCCCTGTAGTTGCGGGGTATAACTACGAACTACTTCCCCTCGACTCACGGAAATCTGGGGAATGTAGGCCCAATCTGGGGCTTTAACGGCAATTTTGCCATTGATGGTGGCACAAATACCGTAGTTTGTCGGGGTAAGGGCAGTTTCTGGGAGTTTTCCGGCAAGCTGCAAACCTTCGGTTAGGGCGGCGGCGAGGGCAGGTTGATTGATATTATCCACAGGGTCATCGGGTAGTACAAAATCATCTGGCAACTTTTCCCAAGTAATATTGTAGGTGGGGGAGGTGGCTAACATGATCATGCGGGTAAGAATAATTAATTTATATGATTATATCAATTATATGCTTAACCTTCAATAGATTCCTCCGTATTATCTCCAGGAAAAACAACATCTTCGTACAGCAAAGAAATAGGACAATGGAAATTAACGCTGGTTAAGTTAACTTCCAAGTCTGTCTGGTTGGCAGCAGTTTCTTCCAGGGAATAAGCAGTTAGTTCCCATTTTTCTTTTTCATTGAGTCGGTAACAATCTACACTCATTGTTTCTGCTTCAATCAGAACATATTCTTTTAAAGTGTCAATTCGACGATAATTCCTAAATTTTTTGCCCTGATCAATATGTTCTGTACCTGGTGACAATACTTCTACAATTAGACAAGGATGATAGACAACCTGGCGAGCAGTTTGATCTCGACTGTCACAAGTGACCATGACATCGGGATAGTGAAAAGGGCCATTTTCTGAAACTCCCACTTTAGCATCTGCCATGAAGACTTTACACCCCTTGCCCCGCAGGTGATTTTTGAGCGCTCCGGCGAGGTTCAAGGCAATAGAGTTATGGGCAAGAGTTCCCCCGGTCATGGCAAAGACTTGCCCATTAATATATTCATACTTAAGGGGTTGTTGTTCTTCCCATTTCAGGTACTCTTGGGGAGTCATTAGTTGGGGTTCGGGATGAGCAATCATCAGGTATTTATCCTTTCAATGTAAAGTTTTATTCATTGATATTATTGATGTTTCAACCACGCAAATATATCTCCTACTTTTAATTGTAAATCTTTAACTAATTCTGGAGTCGGCAAAATAGCAGTTTCTTCTTCTAATAATTGGGGTTGTTGTTGGGGAGGATAAACTAAAACGGATTCGGTTTCTGGATCAATTAACCAACCCATTTGACTGCCATGAGCGAAGTTCTATATAAGCTTTAGCAATTCGTTGTTTTTTAACCACAGAGTTAATCGCTTCAGTCAGATCGACCTAAATTGTACTATGATGTCCCTGGGGCATGGGTTTTTGAATAATTTGACCTTGAATATATTCACAGGCGGGTTTGGTTTCTGGAAGTTTGAGAAAATCTTCTAAACTGAGAGTTTTAATAGGGGATTTTAGCATAATTTATTCTTGACTCAGTTATTAATAAAGATACGCTTAAGCGCAACAACATGAATTTTATCAAGATTTAGGTGGCTGACGCCACCCTACGTTTAGATATATTTTCTCAACAATAATTCTAACTGTTGTATGCGTTCTGAAGGAATTTGATTGAAGGGGGTTAATATGGCATATTTCAAGGCAGAATGGGCTTCTGATGTTGGTAAATTATCTTTCAAACGACGCACGGTTTCTTGAATTACTTTTTGAGCATTGACCGCATTTTTATGTAAGTTTTGAATTACCATTTCTACGGTGACATGATCATGATCTGGATGCCAACAATCATAATCAGTAACTAAGGCTAAAGTTGTATAGGCAATTTCCGCTTCTCTGGCTAATTTGGCTTCGGTTAAATTGGTCATCCCAATAATAGTTCCACCCCAACTGCGATATAAATTAGATTCGGCTTTGGTAGAAAATGCTGGCCCTTCCATACAGACATAAGTTCCTGATAAATGATAATCAATATTAGGTAAATTTAAGCCTGCGATCGCATCTCCCAAAACTTTTGATAATTGGGAACAAAACGGATCACCAAAGGTAATATGAGCCACAGCACCATTGCCAAAAAAAGTAGAAACCCGTTGATTAGTTCTGTCAATAAATTGATCAGGAACAACTAAATCTAAGGGTTTAAATTCTGCTTTTAATGAACCCACCGCCGAAGCAGAAATAATATATTCTACTCCCAAACTTTTGAGGGCATAAATATTAGCCCGATAGGGTAATTCCGTCGGTAAAAATCTATGGGTGCGTCCATGTCTGGCTAGAAATGCCACTCGCATTCCTTCTAAAGTTCCGACTAAAATAGCATCGGAAGGTTGACCATAGGGTGTATCAATGTGTAGTTCCTCCACATCGGTAAATGCCTCCATCTTATACAACCCACTGCCGCCAATAATGCCAATTTTAACCTGAGTCATTCTTTTTTCCTTGATCAAGTTGTACTCAGGTATTGTACCTAAAATTGGGCATAATTGACTCAGGGAAGATATTAATTTTTTTCCGCTTGGGATCAGATCCCTTGTAAGATGTCCCCTTCTTAGTTAAGCTATTAAACTGATATTGGTCATCTCCTTCAACAAAAAGCATGAATTGGAACTCTATTAAACACCAGAATCGTTTTTGGGCTTTGGGAATTAAACGGTTGAAATATTTAACCAGTTCACTTCCAAGTCAAATTCAAAAAATTAGGCTTGGCAAAATTACCCGATTTCAACGATATTTAGCCTTGGGATTTTGTTGTATTTTTCTGGGAATAACCTTAATTCAATTTCCGGTTCTTTCCACTTCCGTTAATATCTCAACAGTCAGACAAGAGCAATCGGAAAATTTATTATCCCAGGGAATAATTAATCCGACAAATTCCATTAGTCATCAACGAGAATTTAGGGGAGTTTGGGTAGCAACCGTCGCTAATATTGATTGGCCATCTAAATCAAATTTATCCGTTGATCAACAAAAATTTGAACTAATTGCTATCCTAAATAGGATGCAAGAATTAAACTTAAATGCGTTAATTCTGCAAGTTCGTCCGAATGGAGATGCCTTCTATAGTTCCAGTATAGAACCTTGGAGTGCTTGGTTAACAGGAGTGCAAGGAAACCCCCCAAATCCCTATTATGATCCGCTACAATTTGCGATTGAAGAATCTCATAAACGCAATATTGAATTACACGCTTGGTTTAATCCTTATCGGGCGAGATTAAGAGGAAATGCGCCCTTTGCTTCTAATCATATGGCAGCAAAATTCCCTCAATATGCCTATCAATATGGGGATTTAATGTGGATGGAACCGGGGGCAAAGGAAGTTCAAGATCAAACCTATAATGTAATTATGGATGTGGTACAACGGTATGATGTTGATGGCATTCATTTAGACGATTATTTCTATCCCTATCCTAAAGATGGTATTCCCTTTCCTGATAGTCAAATTTATAACGCCTATCGCGCCAATGGAGGCAATTTAGGACTTTCAGATTGGAGGCGACAAAATGTTAATTTGATGATTAAACGCATTCATGATGGGATTAAAGCGACTAAACCTTATGTTAAATTTGGTATTAGTCCCTTTGGTATTTATCGCCCGGGAAAAGCACCGGGAATTGTTGGACTTGATCAATATGATTCTCTCTACGCAGATGTTAAATTATGGGTTGAACAAGGCTGGATGGATTATTTGTCACCCCAACTGTATTGGAAAGTTGATCCTCCTCAACAAAGTTATCCGGTGCTGTTAGATTGGTGGTTACAACATAACCCTCAACGACGTCATATTTATGCCGGAAATTCCCTCTATCGTATTGAAGACGAATGGCCGATTTCTGAAATCCAAAGACAGATAGCAATTTCCAGACAAAAAGCTCCACAATTGTCTTTGGGAAATGTCTTTTTTAGTATGAAAATATTCCGTGATAATCGCCACGGAGTGAATGAAATTTTCAAAAGTGCGGTTTATCCGACCCCGGCTTTAGTTCCAATTATGCCTTGGTTGGATAATCAACCCCCGGAATCTCCTAGCGGAATTGAAACTAATTCTGGGATGATTTCTTGGAATCCTTCTAATACTAATGATATCCGTTCTTGGGCAATTTATCAACAATTTTCTACGGGTTGGCAGTTAGTGAAAGTGGTGAATAAAGATACTAATTCTGTTCGTGTTAACCCTGGAAATTATGCTATTCGTGCGGTTGATAGAATCGGGAATGAAAGCGTTGAACAAGTTGTTTCTGTGTCTTAAAATCAGATCCCCCCTAACCCCCCT